>JAQVRG010000214.1 GCA_028701165.1 Eubacteriales bacterium
GCCGGTTTCCGCGCTTTTGCTTTCCGCGCCCGGTGTGGGCAAGACGACGATGCTTCGAGATATCGCCCGTCAGCTTTCGGACGGAACGCATGCGCGTGCGCATAAGGTCGCCATTGCCGATGAACGCGGCGAGATCGCGGGCTGTTATCTGGGCACGCCGCGACTGGACGTGGGGCAGCGTACGGACGTGATGGACGGTTATCCCAAAGCGCGCGCTGTATCCATGCTGATCCGGTCCATGTCGCCAGCCGTGATCATTACGGATGAGATCGGCGGCTGCGAGGACGCGGCGGCACTGCGCGACGCAAGCCGAAGCGGCGTTGCTGTGGTAGCGAGCGCGCACGCCGACGGATATGCGGCGGCGACGGCGCAGCCGGAGCTTCACGCACTGCTTGAAAAGGGCTTATTTACGCGTGTGGTGGAGCTATACCGCCTTAACGGCAAGGTGCTCTTCCGGGTGAAATCGGCATGAGGGCGCGTTTGCTGCTCATGGCAGCCTCTGGCTTGCTATGCTTTGCCTTTAGCAACGCCATGGCCGGAGAAGCTGAGGCGCGCGTGAAGGTATTGCGCGATTTGGCGCGGGATGTTGCGGCGATGCGCGGATGGATGGCGGGAAGCCTGCCGCCGGTGCGGGTCATGCTGACGCGCCTGTGCGAGGGAAGCCTTGAACCTATTTGGGAAACCATGCTGCGGGAATTGGCGCGCACGGACAGCTTTTGCAAAGCATGGAAGGCCTGTATCAGCGCGCAGCGCCTTGAAACGCTTAAGCCGCTAAGCGAGGAGGAGTACCGGCTCGTTTGGGAATTCGGCGATATATTCGGCACGACGCGGGATCGAAACACGCAGCTTGGAGCGATGGACGATTTCCTGCTGCGGCTGCGTGCGTGTACCGAGGAAGCGCGCGCGCAGGCGATGAAAAAAGGACGCTTGTACCGTTCGCTGGGGACTTTGAGCGGCTTGGCGCTCGCGCTTGCGATCTGCTGAAGGGATGGGGAAAGATGGACATTACGATCATTTTAAAAATCGCGGGCATAGGCATCCTTGTGGCGGTGATATGCCAGCTTTTAAAGCAAACGGGAAGGGACGATATGGCAATGCTTGTGACGCTTGCGGGACTGGTGGTAACGCTGATGATCGTGATCGATTTGATTGGCGGGCTTTTGAACAACGTCCGGCAGGTGTTCGAGCTCTATTGATGCGATGACGGTCGTAAAGCTGCTGGGCGTCGCGCTGCTCTCCTGCGCCGCCGCCGTGATCCTCCGCGCCTATAAACCGGAACTGGTGATTCCCTTCGTGATCGCCGCCGGCTGTGTTTTGCTCCTTTCCGTATTGGAAGCGCTTACGGGTATATTTTCGGATCTGCGCGCCGCTCTTGCACGTTACGGCATAGACGCGCGCTATATGGGGGTGGCTATCAGAGTGATCGGCATCGCGTATTTGATTCAGTTTGCGTCGAATATCTGTAAGGATGCGGGAGAAAACGCGCTTAGCGGCAAGGTAGAGATGGTGGGGCGCGTATTGATCCTCTCCGTCAGCATCCCGGTCATATTGGATATATTAGACATCCTTGCCCGTTTTGCCGCGTACATATGAAGAAGCTGTGTGTATGGATATGCCTGCTTGCGCTGTTATGGATACCGACTAGCGCCTGCGCCCAAGAGGATGACGTGCTTGCGGAGACGGAAAGACAGCTTGATACCTACGATCTTTCCCCGTGGCAGGAGGCGGCTTCGAAACTCTCCGATACCTTGGAAATGCTTTGGAACGGCGCTTCCGTAACGGATTGGATGATGGATTATGCAAGCGGGGAGTTTACCGTAGATTATGACGGTATGCAGCGAGGCGTAAGGGACATTCTGCAAAACGCTTTGCGCCAAAACGCGTCCATCATGGCGCGCCTTTTCGCCGTCGCGCTGCTGACGGGGGCGTTGGGAACGCTTTTTGACGATGCGCAGGGGATGCGGGAAGTGCTGATGCTCTTATGCTACGGTATGGTCGTGGCGACGGCGGCGGCGTTTTTCTTGGATATCGTGCAAAGCGCGCGGGAAACCATGGCGCAGCTTAGCGCCTTCGCGGCGATGACGACGCCGGTGCTTGTCACCATGCTTGCCGCGGTGGGGCGCGTGACGAGCGCCGGTATGCTGCGGCCGCTCATGGCGTTTTTAAGCGGCGGCGTTATGGATTTTTTCACAGCGGCGGTATTGCCGGTGGTGACGGCAGCAGGGCTCTTAACGATAGCGGGACATCTGACGGCACGGCAGGAGCTAAAGCGGCTGGGCGCGCTGCTCAAGTCAATCTGCAAATGGATGATAGGCTTTGTGTTTACGGTCTATGTGGGCGTGGTGACGTTGCAGGGCATGAGTGTGGCGGGGGCGGACAGCATAGGCATACGCACGGCGAAATTCACGTTGGACAAAGCCGTGCCCGTCGTGGGTGGCGTCGTATCGGGGACGCTGGATACCGTGCGCGGCTGTGCGGTGCTTGTAAAAAACGCGGCGGGCGCCGCGACGGTGTTTCTGATCATCGCTTATGCGCTTAGTCCGGTATTGCAGATCGCGGCGGCGGGTTTGACCTTCCGGCTCTGCGCCGCTGTATGCGAGCCTGTCTCCGACGGGCGCATTGCGGGAATGATCGCGGATATGGGAGAGCTGTGCAATTATGTGTTGGCCGTTGTGATCGTCGTTGCGCTGATGTTTATGATTCTGGCGGGTCTTGTGATGGCGGTGGGAAACGGATGACGGCGTTGGGAAGCATGGTCATGAAGATTGCGGCGGTATGCACGGCATATACGTTGCTGGAGTTTTTGCTGCCAAGCGGCTCTGTCAAAAAAAGCGCCGTGATCAGCCTTCGCATGACGGCGCTGCTGTGCATGGCTGGTATTGTAAGCGATTGGATGGGATGAGTATGCGGCAGAGAGAAGCGGGCGGCGTTTTTAATAGGCTGATCGCGCGAATGCGGACGGATAAGCGGTTTGAGGGCGCGGTATATCTTGTGCTGTTGTTTATCGCCGCCGCCGTATACCTTTTAGCGATAAAACTGCCCGAGGCACAGGGAAACCGTACGCCGGGATATGGGGAGGACGCGGCCGCAGCGCAGTTGGAAGAAGCGCTAAGCAGCATGCGCGGTGTGGGTGAGGCGAAGGTGATGATTACACGCGAGGAGGGCAACGCAGTGCGGGGCGTGATCGTGATCGCGCAGGGCACGGAGGATTTCGCGGTAAAGCTAAACGTACAGGACGCCGTTTGCACGGTGCTGGGTATAGAAGCCGGACGGGTAGAAATCTTTGAAATGCAAGAAAGGATGGAGGAGGATTAAGGGTATGCTTCGAAAGTATGGCGTTTTGTTGGTGGTGGGTGTTTTGCTGATCGGTTCGATATGCCTAAAGGTTACGGAAAAGGAGAAGCCGTCGCCTAACGCGGCGCAGGAAGCGTCGGCCGACGCCGAAGAGGTAAGCGCGGCTGCGGCAGCGGCGCCGGCGGATTATTTTACAGCTTTTCGAACCGAACGCGAAAGCGTGCGGGAACGGGAGATGCAATACTTGGACGAGGTGATCGCTACCGCCGGCATCGACGCCGAAACGCTGGATGAGGCGGTAGAGCAGAAGCTTGCGCTGGTGGAG
>JAQVRG010000215.1 GCA_028701165.1 Eubacteriales bacterium
CGCGGTGCAGGGTTATACCGTAACGCTTTTGCACGTCCGCTTTCAAATCGGCGTAGCAGGTCTGCAAGCCCTTCCAAATATCCGTAAGCGAATACGTCCATATACCGTCCACCAATGCGTTTTCCCATGCGTAGCTCCCCGATGCGACAGGCTGATGCGTTTCGTCGATGAGGATCGCCTTGATGCGCGTGGAACCGAATTCAATTCCCAAATAGGTGTTTTCGGCCTTAAAATTTGCAGCAGTCATGTTGATAGCTCCTTCCGTTATCCTTGCTTTACATTGTAATATCACAGCGCGGTTTTTCCGCTGTCTCTACACGCTTTTATGTGCTTTGCCTTTCAACAAAGCCCCACGGCATGACGCTTGGCTTTTCCGCCACGCCGTTGATAAGCCCGATCAGCTTTTGCGCCGCCAGCGCGCCCAGCTTTTCCTTCGGGTGATCCAAGGAGGTGAGCGGAACGCCCGTGATATCGGCATAAGCGCTGTTATCAAAGCTGATTACGGCGATATCCTCCGGTACGCGCACGCCCGCTTTTTCCAGCCGCCGCATGAGCGATACCGCGATTTCATCGTTATAGCAAACAACGCCGTCGCAGCCCCGCAGCGCGTCAAGCGCGGTATGCTCAAGGAGCTTCTCATGATTTCCCGTGGTAAACCACAGCAAACGGTCGTCCGAAACGGGCGTGCTCTTATCGGTAAGCGCCGCCATCATGCCCGCGTACCGCGCGTGCCCCTGCATATCGTCGCTTTTAAAAATACCGCCAAGCCTTTTGCGCCCTTTTTTAAGAAGAAAGGCGCACGCGTCATAGCCGCCCTGCCTATCGTCCGTAACCACATAGACGGGGTTCTCAAGTTCTCTGTAGAAGCCGTTGATAAACACGACCGGGATGTTCAATTCGCAAATCTTCCGGTACAGATCGATGTTGGGATTCGGCAGGGCGGTTTTCGTGCCCTCGATGATCAAACCGTCCACCGGCCTGTGTAAAAAGTCCGTCAATATGCGCCGCTCGTTATCCACGCGGTTATTCGTAGCCGCAAGGATGGACGCATAACGATGATCGCTCATCTCCTTCTCGATGCCTTCGAGAACCGCGGGGAAAATGTACTCCCGAATGTAGGTCGTGATGATCCCTACGGTGTTGCTTCTCGCTCTTTTGGTCACATTTTCCTTCACATAGGTGCCGCTGCCGCGCACGCGCTGTGCAAGCCCTTCGTTCTCCAAAATCTGAAGCGCCTGCCGCACGGTCTGGCGGCTGTAGCCGTAAACGCCGATGAGGTCGTTCTCACTGGGCATGCGCGACCCGGCCGCGTAGATACCGTTTTGGATATCCGCGCGCAGACGGTTTGCCAGCATTGTGTATTTGTGTTCGCTCACGGGATCATTTCCTTTTCTTGATCATACTTGTGGTATGCTTCTTGATTCTTTTAGCATATACTTGTATTGTAGTTGTGTCAATACAATCGCTGCAATCCCATAGCATGTTTTACATGTTTTTCATGCGCTGTGTAACCGCGTCGCCCCATTGTGCCGCCGGCTGCCGTTATGCTATACTGTTTTTATGATCGTAACGGAAGATTTGATGGAAAACGGACTGCGCATACGGGTGGACAAGCCTTCCTTCTCCTACGGCGGCGACGCTGTGGCGCTGGCGGATTTCGCACGTCTGAAGAAAGGCGAACGCGCGCTGGATCTTGGCGCGGGCACGGGCATACTTTCGATTCTTCTGCACGGGCGCTACGGCGCGCGCTTTATCGCCATAGAGGTGCAAGAGGCCATGTGCGCGCTCGCGCGCGAATCCGTAGCCTTGAACAATCAAGAGGACGCAATCGAGGTACGCTGTGCCGATCTTCGCGCGCTGCGTCCCTGCGCCGGCTTTGAAAACTTTGATGCCGCCGTATGTAACCCGCCCTATTTCTGTGCGGGCACGCAAAGCGAAAACGGGCAGCGCATGCAAAGCCGCCATCAAAACACCTGCACGCTGCGGGACGTCGCCGCCTGCGCGGCGCGCATGCTCAAGGACGGCGGCCGCTTGTATGTATGTTGTCCTGTTTCGCAGTTTGCCGATTGCTGCGCGGCGCTCATCCAATATGGCTTACAGCCTAAGCGCGCCTGTATACAAAATCAACGCCTCGTTTTGCTGGAAGCCAGAAAAAACGGCGGCGTTGGGTTGGAATTGACCATAGAAAATCAAAAATAGCGCTTTAGCGCATGCGCTGAAGGAGTTTCGTTAGGAAGCCGTGCGCCGCGTATGCCACAGCCGCGCCGATCGCGCCCTGCAAGGCGTTAAAAAGCACGTTGGGCGCAGCCGCCGCCGCGCCGTAGAGCATCGCTTCATAAAGAAAATACCCCGCCGGAACGCACAGGGACGACACAAGAAACGCCAAGAGCAGCGCCTTGTCGTGCAGCAGGCGGCGAAGCAATACGAACAGCCCCGCCATAGCGCCCTTGACAAGAAAGGACGCAGGCGCATACACGGCATACCCCAGCAGCAAATCGGACAGCGCTGAAGCGGCGCCGGCGCACAGCACGCCCCACGGTGAACCGAGAATAAACGCGGCGGAAAGCACGCCCGCGTCCCCGAGGTTTAAGAAGCCCAAACCGCCCGGCATGGGTATCGCAACAAGCGTGGTCAGCAGAATGATCGCAGCCGCGAGCAAACCGCTAAACGTCAGTTTTTGAATCGTTTCCTTCTTCATCGCTCCATCATATCGTTATAAAGGCAAAATGTCCATAGCGTTCGGGAAGATCGCACGTATCGCTTATTACGCCGCGCCAAAGTAATCCATGATACCGTTAAAAATACCCTGCGCCATCCTTTTTTGCATGTTCGCATCCGTCAGTAATTCATCGTCGTGCTGGTTTGTCATATAACCCATCTCTATATTGCAAACGGGTCTTTCGCACCAGTTGAAGCCCGTTTGATCCGTGCGCCCGCTGACGCCTTTTTTTGCCATGGCAAAACCGGTCTGGGCGCAATAAGCGTTGATGATACATTCCGCCGCGCGCACGCTCTGCGCATAATACGGATAGTCCTTCTGCCCCGGCACCAGCATATACGCGCCGTGAACGCTCGTATCGTCGCTGCCGTTGCAGTGCAGCCGCACGCCCAGATCGACCTTGTATTGATTAAAGAGCATAGCGCGTTCGGCGTTGGAAATATTCACATCCGCCGTCGTGCGCACCATGACCACCTCCGCCCCCGCATCGCGCAGCATGGGTTCAAGCAGTAAAGCAACGTTTAAATTAACCGTATGCTCCGGCACGCGCGTATACTTCCCCTGCGTACCCGAGGATACCTTTTTCTTAACCTCGCTTGACCCCGGCGCTACAGGCTCCGTTTCGCTGTTTGCGTGCAGCTGATGGCCCGCGTCTAGGCCAATGACCGTTCCTTCCAGCGCGTCGCTTTTCATCGTCGTTTCCTCTTGCTGCTCTATCTCCGCGGGCTCCAGCGTTTTTGTCGGCTCCGGCGTGGGCGTAAGCGTCGGCGTGGGCGTGGGCGTAGGCGTGGGCGTAGGCGTGGGTATGGACGTGGGCGACGCCGTTGGTTCCATCGAAGGCACGAATGCAGGCACAGTCGTTGGCACAGTCGTTT
>JAQVRG010000216.1 GCA_028701165.1 Eubacteriales bacterium
CGGCAATGCGTGTGGACGGGAGCTGCTTTACCGACCACGATGTTCACGCCGTGCTGAAAAAGCTCGGATATGCGAACGCGGGCGGCGAATGGTTCCGCTGCACGGCGGACGCTGTGCGCATGGCGATGCTGTCCATCAAAAACGACTTTACAAACCTCTCCCACCGCACGCAGAGCTTTGCTATGCGTCCCGAGCAAAAGGAGGCTGTGGAAAAGACCGCTGCATATTTTGCCGCAGCAAGAAAGGACGAGCCGAACCGCACGCCAAAGTTCCTGTGGAATGCCAAGATGCGCTTTGGCAAGACCTTTGCGTCCTATCAGCTTGCGAAAAAGATGGGTGCGAAGCGCGTATTGGTGCTGACCTTCAAGCCTGCCGTGGAAGCCGCATGGGAGGAAGACCTCATGACCCATGTGGATTTTGAGGGCTGGCAGTTCATCTGCCGGGACGGTATGACCTACGAACAAGCGGACAAGTCCCGTCCCATCGTGTGCTTCGGCTCGTTTCAGGATTATCTCGGCACAAACGACGCGGGCGGCATCAAGGCGAAGAACGAGTGGGTGCATACCACCAACTGGGATATCGTCATATTCGACGAATACCACTTCGGCGCGTGGCGCGAAAACGCAAAAAAGCTGTTTGAGACCGAGGACGAGGACGAAGCCTACGATTTCGACGCCGAGAAATATAAGAAAGACGAGGCGGACAACGCCTATAACGAGACCTTCCTGCCCATCACGACGAAGCATTATCTGTTTCTGTCGGGCACGCCGTTTCGTGCCATCAACAGCGGCGAGTTCATAGAGGATCAGATCTACAACTGGACGTATTCCGATGAGCAGCGCGCCAAGGAAGCGTGGACGGGCGCGGATAACCCCTATGCCGCTCTGCCGCGCATGGTCATGATGACCTACCGCATTCCCGACAGCATACGGCAGATCGCTATGCAGGGCGAGTTCAACGAATTCGACCTCAACGTATTCTTCTCCGCCAAGGGCAAAGGCAAGGATGCTAAGTTCGTCTACGAGAACGAGGTGCAGAAGTGGCTCGACCTCATCCGCGGCTCATATCTGCCCGCAAGCATAGACGATATGAAGCTCGGGCAGGACAAGCGCCCGCCCATGCCCTATTCCGATGCGCGGCTGATGAACGTGCTGTCGCATACGTTCTGGTTTTTGCCCAATGTGGCAAGCTGCTTTGCCATGTACAATCTGCTGATGCAAAGGCAGAACAGCTTTTATCACAAATACACCGTTAACGTCTGTGCCGGAAGCGGCGCGGGCATCGGCGTAGATGCGCTCGCGCCCGTACAAAAGAGCATGGGCGATCCGCTCAACACAAACACCATCACGCTCTCCTGCGGCAAGCTCACCACCGGCGTCACCGTGCGCCCGTGGACGGGCATCTTCATGCTGCGTAATCTCACAAGCCCCGAAACGTATTTTCAGGCGGCGTTCCGCGTGCAGTCCCCGTGGGAGATCACAACTGGCAGCGGCACAAAGGAGGTCATGAAGCACGAGTGTTATGTGTTCGACTTTGCGCTCGACCGCGCTTTGAAGCAGCTCGCTAGCTACAGCTGTCAGCTCAACGTGAACGAGAGTAACCCCGAGAAAGCCGTTGCTGAGTTTATCAGCTTCCTCCCCGTACTCGCCTACGACGGCGCAAAGATGACACAGATCAACGCGCAGGACATTCTCGACATCGCCATGGCGGGTACAAGTGCAACACTGCTTGCCAAGCGCTGGGAGTCCGCCCTGCTGGTCAATGTGGATAACGATACGCTCACCCGCCTCATGGCGAATAAGGACGCCATGGACGCGCTCATGCGCATCGAAGGCTTCCGCTCATTGAACAGCGATATTGAGACCATCATCAACAAGTCCGAAGCGGTGAAAAAAGCCAAGAAGGAAGCAACGGACAAGCTCACGCCCAAGGAGAAGAAAGAGCTTTCCGACGAAGAAAAAGAGTACAAGTCATACGCAAGCAGATACAGGAAAAGCTCATCAAGTTTGCCACGCGCATACCGATATTCATGTATCTGACGGATTACCGCGAGCGCAGTCTGAAGGATGTTATCACGCAACTGGAACCTGCTCTATTCAAAAAAGTAACAGGCCTCGACGTGAAGGATTTTGACCTGCTCTGCTCTCTCGGCGTGTTCAACGCGAACCTGATGAACGACGCCATCTATAAGTTCAAGCGCTACGAGGATTCCAGCCTCTCCTATACCGGCATAGACAAGCACGCCGGAGAGGACGTCGGCTTGTGGGATACCGTGGTGAAGCGCACGGAATACGAGGCGCTGTTTACCAATCAGCAGTCCACCATGTCCGCGCCTACGCAGGCTGCGGACGACGTGCCCGACGAGCCGTATGTGTTTGTTCCCGATGAGGATGAAGAAGCCGAAGAACCCGCACAGCCCGAGAAGAAGGCAAAGAAACGCGACGCGAGCGTTATCACCTACACCGTGCCCGTGGAGAAGAAAGAGCCTGTGCAGCAAAGCAGCTTTGTATCTGAGCAGTTCGGTGTGCGCCGTCCCGCGGTACCTATCGCACCGAAAGAAGCGCCGAAACCCACAGTTGATGTATCCGGCGTGGTCGTCGGCGCGACCGTGCATCACGGCAAGTTCGGCGACGGGACGGTCATCGAGATCAAGGGCGGATTTATCACTGTCACCTTTGGCAAGGCCGAGAAGAAGTTCCAGTTTCCGGGGGCATTCGAAGGCGGGTTTTTGAAGATATAGGGATAGTAAACCACAGCGGCTATTCCTCTGCAAAATACCCCGCGGCATCGAATTTGAACTCACCGAACTCATCCGGGAATTCCTTGGGAAGCCAAGCAGCCTTTTCTTCAAGCTGTTTCATGATGCCCGAAATATCGTAGCCGGAATATTTCCTCGCAGCTTTTAGGAAGGGCAGGATGCTGCCACCGTAAATCCTTTCGTCATAGCCGTAATACTTTTCATACGCCGCCTCAGAATTGGGAACCGCTGTTATCCGTTCATTATATGCAACCATTAGGCAATCATCTTTGAGGAAGTGGTTGGTATTCTTACTCGGTACATACTTTAGATCGACGACTCCTTTTGATGACAAATATCCATTGAACTTATAGTATCTGCCATAAACGAACCATTCGGGTAAAGTGACACATAATTACCCTGAAGGCATTAAGGGAGCAAGTGCCGTCGCCGACGCCATAATGATTATGCGATATGCCGAGCATGATAAGGACGAAATTGAGAACTGCAAGGGCAATCTACGCGATTTACTAACTACGAAGTATGGATATGATTTATCGCAAACATTGGATGAGATACGCCCGAGCTATCGGTTCAACGAAAGCTGCCAGGAAACCGTACCGCAGGCAGTCACAGCTTTCCTTGAAAGCACAGATTTCGAGGACGCCATTCGCAACGCCATCTCGGTCGGCGGGGATAGTGATACACTCGCGGCAACAGGTTCAAGTACTACAACCACCACTCTTACCCGTTTCCAGACAAGCAGTGACCCGATTTATGTGGGTCCGGATGGTGATGTGTTTGTGGGTTATTCAACCAATATAT
>JAQVRG010000217.1 GCA_028701165.1 Eubacteriales bacterium
AGAATACATGTTGTCATGCGTCAGACAGGATAATGTATCCCTATCCGACAAAGCGGCGGAACAGATCGTCCAATATATCTTGGAGAATCAGCTGCAAAAGGGAGATAAGCTCCCTAACGAGAAGCTTCTGGTGGAGCAGCTCAACGTCAGCCGCAGCACGATCCGCGAGGCGATGCGCTCGCTGAGTTCCCGCGGTATCGTGGTGATCCGGCAGGGCAGCGGCACCTACATTGCGAACTCGCCGGGCGTTGCGCAGGATCCTCTGGGCTTGGAGTTCCAGTATGACAAGCAGAAGGTCGCGCGGGATCTGTTGGAGATCCGCATCATCATGGAGCCTTCCATCGCAGCGCTGTGCGCGCAGCGCGCGACGGACGCGGACGTCGATGAAATATGGACGCTGGCAAGAAGGATATCCGAGCAGATCAAAGCCGGTATCGACCACGCCGAAGCGGATGTTGCGATGCACTGCAAGATCGCCGAATGCGCGGGCAACGATGTGCTCATGGTGCTCTTCCCGGAGATCATCAAGGGCATACGCCTCTTTACCGAGGTATTGCAGCAAAAGATCATACTGGACGTCATAGGCGACCATGAGCGTGTCGCCGAGGCGATCAGCAAAAGGGATACGGAGGGCGCACGCGACGCGATGCTGGCGCACTTGCTCAGGAATAAGTACGCGATCGAAGAGATTTTCTTAGAGGAATAAGCAGACAAAGGAGAACGCAACAATGAAGAAGATCGGTTTTATCGGGCTTGGCATCATGGGTAAGCCCATGGCGAAGAACCTTATGAAGGCGGGCTATGAACTGAAGGTATACGACATCGTGACCCCGGCTGTGGATGAGCTGGTGGCGGCGGGCGCTGCGCGCGGCGAAAGCAACGCGGACGTTGCAAAGGACAGCGAGCTCGTGATCACGATGCTGCCCAACTCCCCGCATGTGAAAAAGGCGGTGCTGGGTGAAAACGGCGTGCTCGACGGCGCGAAGCCGGGCACCATCATCGTGGATATGAGCTCCATCAATCCCATCGCTTCGCAGGAGGTTTGCGCCGAGGCGGAAAAGAAGGGCTGCTTCATGCTTGACGCGCCCGTATCCGGCGGCGAGCCCAAGGCGATCGACGGCACGCTGGCCATCATGGTCGGCGGCAAGCAGGACGTGTTTGACAAGGTGAAGGACATACTCGCCGTTATGGGCTCGACGGTAACGCTCTGCGGCGATATCGGCGCGGGCAATACCACAAAACTTGCGAATCAGGTCATCGTCGCCGCCAACATCGCGGCGGTGAGCGAAGCGCTGGTGCTTGGCAAGAAGGCGGGCGTAAAGCCCGAGGCCATCTATCAGGCCATTCGCAGCGGCCTTGCGGGCAGCACCGTGATGGACGCCAAAGCGCCCATGATGATGGACGGCAATTTTAAGCCGGGCTTCCGCATCAATCTGCACATCAAGGATCTCAACAACGCGCTGGATACCGGTCACGACGTGGGCGCGCCCTTGCCGCTTACGGCCGCCGTGATGGAAATGATGCAGTGGCTCAAGGCAAACGGTCACGAAACCGAGGATCACAGCTCGCTGGTTCGCTATTACGAGAATCTGGCGAACACGGACGTACGGAAATAACGCGGCAGCCCGCCATGCGGCGGCTTGAGCCAAAGGAGAACATACGATGAAAGCGGTCTATTATCTGGGCGACAATCACATGGAGATGCGGGATATTCCCATACCGCAGCCCAAGAAGGACGAATATCTGGTGCACATTGACGCCTGCGGCGTCTGCGGCTCGGATTTCGAAGGGTTTCTGGGTAAGACCGGCAGGCGTATCGCGCCCATGATCATGGGTCACGAATGCGCGGGCACCATCGTGGAAGCGCCGGCGGGCGGCGCGCTGGAACTGGGCCGCCCTGTGGCGATCTTCCCGAAATTCTTCTGCGGCGTATGCCCCACCTGTAAAGCGGGCAAAGCCAATCTCTGCCCCAGCGCCAAGTTTATGGGCGTGATGGACTTTGACGGCGCGATGACGGAGTATGTGTGCGTCAAGGAGCAATACCTCGTACCTTACTATGGCGTGGGCGCGGATGTGGCCTCGCTTGCGGAGCCGGCGGCGGTAGCGTATAACGGCGTTGCGAAGCTAAGCGACGCGCAGATCCAAGACGCGGACAGCATACTGCTCGTAGGCGCGGGCACCATAGGGCTTTTGGCGCTTCTGTGGCTCAAGTACCGCGGCGCAAAGCGCGTGATCGTAAGCGACATGTCGGAATTCCGCCTTTCGCTCGCGCGGCGCATGGGTGCGGATGATACCGTTAACCCCGCAAGCTGCGGCGACTTTGAAAAGGCGATCGCGGCGCTGACGGACGGCGCGATGTGCGATCTTTCGGTGGAGGCGGTGGGCGTAAGCCCGACCGCGCAGGCGTCTATAGACGCGCTGAAGCCGGCCGGTACCGCCGTTTGGATCGGCAACGCCGCCAAAATGGTTTCCGTCAACATGCAGTATGTGGTCACAAAAGAACTGTGCATCAAAGGCAACTATATCTATTCGCCGGAGGACTTTCAAACGTGCGTGAAGCTTCTATCCGATCAAGCGATCCGCGCGGAAGAGCTGATTACGCATCATATGGACATGAGCCGGGGCGTCGAGGCCTTCGAGCTTCTCAAGGACAACAAAGACGGAACGGCGGTCAAGATCATTCTCACCAATTCGTAAGCATGTAAACTCGCAAACGCAATCCCGCAACTTGCCGGGCAGCGCCCGGCGCAGGCTGCGCAACAGCCTGTACAAATCCAAAGAAAGCAAGCGCTTTTCACACTGCGTGCTCTCTCGGGCTATCCTGCCCGGTTTGCAAATTATACACAAAAAGGAAGGGGAAAAATGATGAAGAAAACTCTCGCTATTCTGCTTGCTCTGAGCATGGCTTTGAGCATGGTCGCCTGCGCGGCTCCCGCCGCTCCGGCGCCCGCAGCGCCCGCACCCGCCGTGGAGGCTCCCGCTGCTGCGGCTCCCGCAGAGCCCGCTCCCGCCGCAGAGGCTCCCGCAGCCGGCACCTTTAAGATCAGCACCTACCTCCAGCTCTCCGGCAACAACGCCGAGGCGGGCAACAACGCCAAGAACGGCATCGATTTGGCCGTTCAGTACATCAACGAAAACGGCGGCTTTAACGGCGCAAACGTCGTGGTAGAGCATTTCGATACCACCGGCAGCACCGAAGAAGCTGTTAAGGTCGTACAGAAGGTCATCGAGGGCGGCAACGCGGACGCCATCATCGGCTCCGTTAACTCCAACGAAGTATCCGCCTGTATCTCCTACATCAACGACGCGAAGATCTACAACTTCGGCCTTGGCACCTCCGCTACCTGGATGGCGGACGAGAGCATGATCTACACCTTCCGCGCCAGCGCCAACAACAACCGCATCGCGCCCTTGGATGTAGACATGATCAAGGAACTCGGCTTTGACGACTGCGCCATCATCAGCGGCACCGACGATACCGGTAAGTCCACCGCCGACGCGTTTGAAGCGGCTTGCGCCGAAAAGGGCGTGACCGTC
>JAQVRG010000218.1 GCA_028701165.1 Eubacteriales bacterium
CAGATTTTCTTCCTTTAACTTTGCAACCGCTTCGTCGGTGAGCATGCCTGTGAGGTATTTGGTGGTGTTGGTAGATTTGATGCTTTCGATGTTTGTGTCCAGCTCGCTCCAGGGCTGCAGCGATTCGGACAACGCCTGACGCTTATCCATGTCGTTTCGGACCGCCGCGAGGTCTCTGTCGATCCCTTCGACCTCCTCGCAAAACTCCAGTGCCGCGGGCATGTCCGCGCGCAGCTCCGCGAGCTTCTTTTCCGGCTTAGGCCCCATCTTGGCCTTGGGCGCCAAGGGCTTTAGCAGAAGCTGCGCGCTCGTTAATCGCTGCACGCGGTTTTCAAGCTTCGCCAGATCCGCTTCCTCCCCCGTTGGCTCCGCAGCGCTGATGATCTGCACGGCTCCCGCCGCTTGCAGCGCTTCCAATATGGCCGCCTTGTCCGACTGCATGGCGATAAGGGTCAGTCGTTTCATTGGGACGATCATACTTGCTTAACCCTCTCCAAAATGTAGGATACCGCCTCGGTCATGTGTTCCTTGGCAGCCGCGCAGACCGCATCCGCTTCCTTTGCCTTTTGCTCGCGTATGCTCTTTGCGACTCCCTGTCCTTCTTCCTCGGCACGCGCCTGTACGGCGGCTAACTCCTCGCGGCCCTGATCGCGAGCAGCGGCGACCGACTTCAGCGCTTCCGCGCCGGCGTTTGCGATCGCCTCGCGTGCCTTCGCCGCAGATTCGCGTTTGAGCGCGGTTGCCTGCGACTCCACATCTGTGATCTTGTCGATGATGGACGGCAAATGAATTACCTCCTTGAAAAATATAGAAATGCGCGAACGCCGACCGGCGTCCAAAGAAAGGTATATGGTTGTGCTGTAACAACCCGGTGTTTTCATTTTAACCCCTGTCAATGGCAAGTTCAACCCAAATTTTCTCTTTATCGGTATAATCACGACTTATATATAATACATCGTGATAAATGCGTCTTATGTTGTGAAAGTTTTATCGAATCGTCCGCTGAAAATAATTATCCCCCGATTTTTTTATCGGGGGATCATGCGCGTGTGCGTTACGCAAAACCGCAAACCATAACCACCGGCAAAGGGCGAACGCCCCTTGTCGATAAGCGGGAACTGCTTATTTTGTTCCGAACAGCCTGTCGCCCGCGTCGCCAAGACCCGGTACGATATAGCCGTGATCGTTGAGGTATTCGTCCACCGCCGCGACGAAGATATCCACGTCCGGATGCGCGGCCTGCACGGCTTCGATGCCCTCCGGCGCCGCGATCAGGTTGACGAGCTTGATATTGGTGCAGCCCGCCTTCTTTATAATGTTGATCGCCTCCACGGCGCTGCCGCCCGTCGCCAGCATCGGATCGACGATGATGATCTCGCGCTCCTGCACATCCGGCGGCAGTTTGCAGTAATAATCCACGGGCTTGAGCGTTTGCGGGTCGCGGTACAAACCGATATGCCCGACCTTGGCGGCGGGAATGAGGTTCATCATGCCGTCCACCATCCCCAGACCCGCGCGAAGTATGGGTACGATACCGAGCTTTTTACCCGCAAGCGTCTTGGTTTTGGCAAGCCCCACGGGCGTTTGCACCGTTGTATCCGTAAGCGGCAGATCGCGCGTCGCCTCATACGCCAATAAGGTGGCAAGCTCCTCCACCAGCTCTCTGAATTGCTTGGTGCCTGTTTTTTCATCCCGCAGGTGCGTAAGCTTGTGCTGCACCAGCGGATGATCGATGACAACCACTTTCCCCATTTTGTTTCATGCTCCTTTCCAAAGCGCTCGCTGTTTTTTATAAAATAAAAGGGAAAGAACTATTTCCCTTCCCTCGCTTGTTCATAGGCGGTGATTTTGGCGATACGCGCCTTGTGACGCGCGATCTGGGAAAAATCCGTAGAGAGCCAAGTGCGCACGATATCCTTAGCGAGCGCCTCGCCCACGATCAACGCGCCGAGCGCTAACATGTTCGCGTCGTTATGTTCACGCGTAAGGGACGCCATGGTAGCGTCCGTGCAAAGGGCGCAGCGAATACCGCGAACCTTGTTTGCGGCGATGGAAATGCCGATGCCCGTGCTGCAAACCACGATACCGCGATCATAATCGCCCCGCGCGACGGCCTCGGCCGCGCGAAGGCCGAAATCGGGATAATCCACGGACGCTTCGCTCTCACAGCCAAAGTCGTCCACAGAAAAGCCCATGGCCTCGATATAGGGTATCAGCTTTTTTTTCAGGGCGTATCCGCCGTGATCCGACGCTACAACGATCTTCATATATCTATTCCTCTATCGTTTCAAATCCGGCCGCGCGAAGCAGCCTGTTCATATAGGCAAGACCCATATCCGTTTCGGGAAGCGATTCCGTAAGGATCACGTCCGCTTTGCCCGAATAGGCGCGCAGGCTTGAAAAAAGCGCCGCGCACATGGTGGACGGGTCTTTTCTGTCGCCTATTATAACACAGGTTCGTCCGCGATAAAAGGGTTCCGTCTGCTTGCTTGCAAAAATCACGCAGCGCTCTCCCCGGCTTTCCCGCACGTCGTATTCGCGCGCGATAAGCCCCGCCGCCGCGCGGGGGTTGGGGTGCATACCGATGATCACCTGCGCGTCCGGCGCATAGTGCTTATACTTCATGCCCGGCGACGCGGCCTTTTCGTTTGCGCCCAGCGGATGGAGCACGGCGTTTGCCACCGCCACCTCGCCGATCACAGCCTCCAGCATTTCCTTTGTCACGCCGCCCGGACGCAGGATGGCGGGCGTTCCCACAAGCGACAAAACCGTGGACTCCAAGCCCACCCTGCAGGGCCCGCCGTCCAGTATCACATCGATTTTGCCCCAAAGGTCGTCCTTGACATGCTCCGCCGTCGTTGGGCTGGGTTTGCCCGAAAGGTTGGCGCTGGGCGCCGCGATGGGTACGCCCGCCTCGCGGATGAGCGCGAGCGCGCACCTGTGATCCGGCATGCGCACGGCCACCGTCGGCAAACCCGCCGTGACCTCGTCGGGCACGACGCTGCTCTTGTTATACACGATGGTCAACGGCCCCGGCCAAAAGGTATCCATAAGGATGCGCGCCTTCTCGGGAATATCGTGCCAAAGCGCCTTGACGTCGCTTTTCTTGGCTACATGCAGGATCAGCGGATTGTCGTTCGGCCGTCCCTTCACCTCAAAAATGCGCTGCACGGCCGCGCCGTCCAAGCCGTTCGCGCCCAAGCCGTAAACCGTCTCCGTAGGGAACGCCACAAGACCGCCGTTTCGGATGACGCTGCCCGAAAGGCGCGCGCCGTTTTCCTTTTGCGTGATGGCGTTAAAAATCTGCGTCATGCCTGCGCCTCGCCGGAAAGCTGCGCCGCGCGCTCGGCTAAGATCAGCGCGTCGATCATCTCGTCCATATCGCCGTCCATAAAAGCTTCCAGCTTATAGAGCGTCAGGTTGATGCGGTGATCCGACACGCGGTTCTGCGGGAAGTTATAGGTGCGGATGCGCTCGCTGCGGTCGCCGCTGCCCACCATGCTTTTGCGCTTGGAGGCCTCGGCGTCGTCATG
>JAQVRG010000219.1 GCA_028701165.1 Eubacteriales bacterium
TAGCCGCCGTGGAGCCCTTGCCGTTGGTGCCGGCGATATGGATAAAGCGCAGTCGATCCTGCGGGTTGCCAAGCCTTTCCATAAGCGCGCGTATACGCGAAAGCCCGGGGCGCTTATCCGCCCAATCAACCTGATGAATAAACCGTAGGGTCTCCCGTATATCCAAGCTGTTCTCTCCTTAAGCGAAGGGCAACGATTCCCCCTGCCTTTACAAACCTCCGCTTTTTTCAAAGCCTATTGTAAACGCACGGCTCGTATTTTTCAATTAGCTTTACATACTTTCTTACATCGCAACGAAAATGTCAAAACGCGCGCTTTACAAAGATTGGATAAAACGCATATTTGTTTCGATCATATCCCGGAGGTGCACTCAATCATCGGGGGTCAGCGCTGTTTCGTCCACCGCGTCGTCGATGCGAAGCGCGTTTCGGATATAAGTGCCCACGGCGTCCGGTTCGATGCCCAGAGAATAGGCAAATTCTTCCTTCACGAGCCTTTCCGCAGTCTTAAGCGCCTCCTCGTCGGCAATGTTCAGCTTTTTACCGCGCAAAAGCAAATTTTGCTTCTGTAAATATATGCAGCGAATCATCAGGATCAGATCCTCGCGTACGCCCTGCATCATAATACCGCGAAACGCGTTCGCGCGTTCGCGTTTGTCCTCGATCCATTCGATCTCATGCTCGCGCGCACCCAAAAGCAGCGCGTCGATCTCCGCCTTTGTAAAAAGCCTGCGCATCTTCGCCATCAGCTTTTCGCTGCCCACGGGAACCGTGATCGTCAGATTCGCCTTTTCCAGCCGCCGCAGCACATATACCGGCTGCGCCGCGCCGTCGCCAAAGGCAGGCTTCTGTACGCGAACGTCCTCGATCTTGCAGATGCCGTTCACGCCGTAGATCACATAATCGCCCTTGCTGTATTCTTGTCCTTCCATCGCCACCTCCAACGGAGCCGCATGCCTTGCCGCTCCCCAAAGAAAGCGGATAGATCCAACCCATAAAAAACGCATGGCGTTTCAACCGGATTTACGCTGAAGCAGCCACACGTTGTCTAAGTATTATACACCAAAACCGGGCGATTTTCAAAGGAATTCTTAACCGTACCTTTGAATTACGCCCCTCATGCCTCCGTCTCCCGTTCCTTCGCGTTTTCTTTTTTTGCAAGATCGTTGGTATCGATGCTGTTTTTATAAACGACGAATTGGCAGAAAAGGTATTCGGTGACCAAATTGATCAGCATCGTGCCAAAGAGCACGACATATTCGTTCCATCCCCGATTGGTAAGCGCCGTACCCCACATGGTGGAAAGCGGCGTAAACACGCAATAGTACAGCGCCACCTTAAGCATAGCGACGGGCACGTTCGTCGCCGATTTGAAGGTAAAGCGCCGGTTGAGCGTAAAGTTCCACAAAACAGACAGCACAAGCGCAAGCAGATAGCATGGCCAATACGGCCACGCGAGCAGCTCGTTGAGCAGCGTAAAGGAGCCTGCCTGAATCAAGCCCGCCGAAGCGGAAAACAACGCAAATTTGACCGCGCGCAGCGCTTCTTTTTTTCCATTTGTCGCCATAGGTTAAGCTCTCCATCTTCTGTTGTATTTTTTACGATAGGCAAAATATTGGCTTGACAAGCCAACAGTCGGGGCATAGAATATTTTCATACCATGGTTCATGTTTTTACCGCGTATCATTTCCATATCTATTATAACGCAAAATCGGAATTGTGCAAGGAGGAATTACACCTATGAAAAATTGCGGCGTGAGCCGCTGGGACGATCCCGGCCTCATCAACGAGCAGCTTCGCAAGCTGACCGCCCAGCCTCTTTGGGAGGTCGATCCGGTATATTACCGCGATACGATCCTTCGCTACTTTGACGAGAAGTGCGACCGCTCCAAGGCTGTCTATGAAGAAGCAAAGCAGTATATCCCCGGCGGCGTGCAGCACAATCTTGCCTTCAACGTGCCCTTTCCCATTTGCGTGACCAAAGCGGAGGGCGCGTACCTTTACGATAAAAACGGCAACCGCTACATCGATTTTCTACAAGCCGGCGGTCCGACCATACTCGGCAGCAACTACGAGCCCATACGCCGGAAGGTCGTCGAGCTTTTGGAAACCTGCGGCCCTGTGACCGGGCTTTTGCATGAGGCGGAGCTTTTGATCGCCCGCGAGATACACCGCCATATGCCGGCTGTGGAGATGTTCCGTATGCTCGGTAGCGGCACGGAGGCGGATATGGCCGCGATGCGCATCGCGCGCATCGCTACAGGCAAAAAACGCATCATCAAAGTGGGCGGCGCGTATCACGGATGGTCGGATCAGCTCGTATACGGCTTGAAGATTCCCGGCAGCCGCGCGCTGCTCGAATCCCGCGGCATACCCGGCGGCTGCTACGGCACGACGGACGAGGTGCGGCCTAACGACTTATCTATGCTGGAAAGCATGTTGAAGCGAAACCGCCTGCGCGGCGGTACGGCGGGCGTTTTGATCGAACCCGTAGGCCCCGAAAGCGGCACGCGCCCCGTGGCGCACGATTATAACGCGAACGTACGCAAGCTTTGCGATCAATATGGCGCGCTGCTCATCTTCGACGAGGTCGTAACGGGCTTTCGCGTGGCGCTCTCGGGCGCGCAGGGCTATTTCGGCGTAACGCCCGACCTTACGGTATTTGGCAAGATCGTGGCGGGCGGCTATCCCGCCGCGGGCGGCGTGGGCGGCAAAAAGGAATATGCCGGGCTGATGGCCGCAGGGCTTGCTACAGGTAAACACCGCGCTTATGTTGGCGGTACGCTCGCCGCTAACCCGCTCTCCTCCCTCGCCGGCTACACCGCCATCCAAGAGATCGAACGCACCAACGCCTGCGAGATCGCGGGCAGGCAGGGCGATAAGCTCGCCGACGGACTCAAGGCGCTCACGGCAAAATACGGTCTACCCTATGTCGTATATAACCAAGGCTCCATCGTGCATTTGGAGTGTACGGGCGCTATGAGCTTTGATTTTTCTTCCATGTCCTTCCTCAAATCCGCTATGGGGCTTCTCAAGCATAAGAATATGATGTACAAACGCAAGGACGCGATGGAACGCATGGGCGCCGCCTACATGGCAAACGGTATCGTGACGCTGGCGGGCAGCAGGCTGTATACTTCGCTTGCGGACACGGACGAGGTCATCGAGGATGCGCTCTCACGCTTCGACGAAGTATTTTCCCACGTTGTCAACACGCACGAGCTTGGCGACTGATATACGAAAGGAACGAACGATATGGAAAGCTACATTCTCTCTCATGATATCGGCACAAGCTCGGACAAGGCCGTACTCGTCCGCTTCGACGGCACGATCCGCGCCATGTGTTCCGAGCCCTATCCGACCTTTTACCCGCAGCCGGCCTTTGTTGAACAAGATCCGGCGGATTATTGGCACGCCGTTACCACCACCAGCAAACGGCTGATCGTGGAAAACGGCGTCGATCCTTCCGCCGTGAAGGGCGTCGTGTTCTCCACACAGGCACAGGGCGTGATCCCCGTAGAC
>JAQVRG010000220.1 GCA_028701165.1 Eubacteriales bacterium
GGCATTCCGCGGGGGCGCGTCCGGTCAAATGCTCCTGCGCGCAGGGATCTTGCAGTTCGGCGTCCGGCCCGCCAACCAGCATGCCGGGCATCGGCGTATTCGCAGCGACCGACGGGCGATGGTGCGGGTGCAGGGGCGAATGTGCGCAGTGTCCGGTCACATAGCACATGGATAAAGGGTTTTCACCCAGCAGATAGGCATAATGCCGCTGCGCCGCACAGCGATAGCGCGGATTCGTCGTGAGACGGTACGCTTCGCCAAGGAGAATGGCATTGTTCGCCAAATACATATTGCTGCCCCAAAGGAATTCGCCCGTAAGCGAAATGCCGTAGGGGTCGTTTTCGGAAAGCGCAGCTAGGCGGTCTGCTTCCGCAAGCAGGCGGGAGCGCATTTCCTGATAGAGCGCGCAGGAAGGGCTTGCGCCTTTCAATATTGCTAAGCACCCATAACCTGCCATATCCGCCCAACCAAGCCGCAGCGGAAGATCATCCCCGAACAGCGCCTTCGCTTGCTGTGCATAGCTGTCTTCGCCCGTTGCCGCGAACAAGGCTGCCGCCGCGTAGAAGCGTTCGTCCGTATCGTTTTCATCGTCATACTCGCCCGTAACGATCTTTGGCGGATTGTGGAAGGGTGCAGGCTCGGCCTTCTGTAAAAAACCATAGGCGCGCTTGCCCGCCGCAAGGCATGTATCCGCGAACGCTTGGTCGAACGGCTTGTATGCGCTGTACGCCATCGCCATGATACCGACAAAATCGCCCGTCGCCGCTGTGGAAACAGGCGAAAGAATCAACGGCTCCGTTTCTTCATCCGGCTGAAGAAAACCGCAGAAATTCGCACAGCTCACCTTATGGAATACGGCGCCGTCCTCCCTTTGCATTTTGAAAAGCCAAAGGAGTTCGTAACGCGCTTCGTTCAGAATGTCCGGTATGCCGTTTTCGCTTTCCGGAATCTGCAAGCTTTCCGCAAACAGAGAAGGCGCGGTTTGGTATGCAAGCAGCAAATCGGCGACCGCTTTTGCCGCAGGCACGGTGTAGCGCCCGTAATCGCCCGCGTCGTGCCAGCCGCCGCTGACGTCCCTTTTTTCGTTGGTTCCGTACACGCAAGCTTTATCCGTATGGCATGCCTTGTGCGCAAATACGCCCGCGTCCGTTTCGGGTAGCGCGCAGCCGCAGCGCTGTAAATAGAAGAAGCGCAGTAAGTCACGCAATAGCTTTTGATCCATCTGATGTTCCATGACGTCCTCCCAATAATTTGAATATCCTGCTATACAGATCGCGGATTCTCTTAGCGTCTGTCCCTGTCAATAGACTCCAGAGAAAGCACACATAGAACAGCAAAGGCAAGAATGAAGCAGCTAAGGTTGAACCAGCAATCCAAAATATTATCAACGCTGCGCGTATACGCCGGGATTTGACTGCTTTTCGCTGCGTCCTGTGTAAGCATGATCTTTATCCGATCTTCTCCGATGATATTGATCAACTGCCCGATCGAGAACTCCACGGTAACGCTCTGTTCACGCAGCTTCTGTATATCCGGATCGCCGGCAATGGAATCGATCACGTCGCCAAGCGTCACTTTCTGACCGAACGAATAGTCCTTCAGACGCTCCATCAGCGTATCCAATTTCATCTGATGCAAAGCCTCGCCCACCGTAATCACGGTGTTGTTTTGCTTCCCTGCTGCGTCTATTTCAGCGGCTGGATCAAAGCCCGAGCCTACGTCCACCTTTTTTGATAGAAGCGTTTCCCATGATTCGGACTGTTGAAGATCCTGCCATACTTCTCCGACGGTGGAGCTTTCTCCGATTTCTATAGTGCGTAATGGATGGACGATCTCGTTGCTGTCATCGGACAGAAAATCCAACGCCTGACCAAGCGTTACGACACCGCTGATCTGCTTGCTCTTTGCATTCTGCACCATATTCCACGCTGACATCATCGGCTTGTTGTTATAGTCCGCCTGTGCGGCGATACAGGTAATGCCATGTTTGGAAATGGTAAGATTTGACACGGGCTGACACCACGTCGGCAAACTGAAGATGCCGCCGGAGAACACCAGCTGGAAAATAAGCAGAAAAGGCATTACGGTCATGGCTGCGGTGGTGGTACGCGCCAAACAGGACACAAAAAGGGAAAGCATATCGGACGCGTAGGTAATCAGGAAAATCGTGATGCCCATATCGACCATGAAGAATGGTGTTATAAACCCAGCCGTCGGGAAATGTACGCCCATCATAGAACAGACATATAGCGTAAGAATCGTTTGCGCCAGACACAGCAGCGCCTGATACAGCATGTGCGAAAGAATATAGGCGGAAATGTGCATACCGGAGCGATGCTCGCGCTTGATGATGCTTCTTTCGCGGCAAATCACCTGAATGGAATTAAAGCCGCCGTTCCATATCCCAACACAGCATAAAGCAAAAGCGCCTGTAAATGTACCTTCTCTGGTGAGGAAGAAACTATATTTCACGACCATCGATACCAAGGCGGCGATCAGTGCCGCCATGGGCAGCACCTTCCAGTCGTTTTGATAAACGAACATGCGCAGCAATTTGCCAAAGATGAAGGAAACCTGCTGCAGCCGTCCGCGGTGATGCACTTTCCTTCGACGTGTATTGGGGAGTACCGTTTGATTTACTTCAGGCATGCTGCACCTCCGCATACTTCGTAATGAACGTATCCGCAAGACCTTCTCCGCCTTCCTCCTTGCGGTTGATGCTCATGACGATCTGTTCCATTTTTTCTTTGCCAAAGAAGGCCTTCGCCTGTTCAACCGGGCCAAAGAACGCCAAGCGACCCGTGCGGTTGCCGTCCTTAGCCAGCACGATCACATCGTCAAACAGATCGACGACACGATCGGGCGTATGCGTAATGACAATAACGATTTTGCCTTGATCGGCGATTATTCGTAATTGCTCCATCAGATCCCGCGCCATTACACCGTCCAAACCGGAATCCGGCTCATCTAAAATGAACAGGGAGGGGTTGGAGATAAATTCCATTGCAATCGAAATACGCTTTTTCTGCCCGCCGGACAGCTTTTCGACCAAGCTGTTCTTGACGGGCGTCAAGCCGAAGATATCCATCACCTGCTCGACCCGCTGCTTTCTGTCCGCACCGGAAATGTCGGTGGGCAGCCGCAGCAGAGCTTCGTCAAGCAGCGTGTGAAGTACGGTATCCTTACCTCGTATCAACTCCTGCTGAGGCACAAATCCGATTTCATATTGCATTTTCTTATAGTTGGAATATACGTCGCTGCCGTTAAGCTGTACCTTAGCCTTTGCTTTTTCATACCCGTTCACGGCGTTTAGAAATGTCGTTTTGCCCGCGCCGGAGCCGCCCAAGAGCAACACCATATGTCCAGGCTCAATGCGCATGTGAATATCTCTAAGAAGGTATTTTTTCCTAAAGAAGTCAAGGACGCTGCGTTCTTCCAAATTGATCGTCAGTCCGTCGCCTATCGCTTCAACATTCCCGCCGGAGAAGAGCGCAATGGAATCGAGCCGGA
>JAQVRG010000221.1 GCA_028701165.1 Eubacteriales bacterium
GATCGCATCTTCGATGTCCCATTTACATTCGCGCGCCTCAAAGTTGACTGCGCGCAACATCTTTTTTACTTCGTCTGTTTTTGCAGACAGAGCTTTTTGTGACATCGCAGACACCGTGATCAGCGTTGTCATCTGGTGCAGGTTCTCGCCTTGCATGCTATCGTAAAAGGCGCGGTAGCCGTCGGCTGTTTCGGGCGATATCTTGCCCATTCGTATCGGCGCGTCGGGAACGTCCTCAAGCAAGGATACAAGCTCGAATATGGCGTTGGCGTGCGGCGCAATCTTCAGCTGTTTCGTGGCGACGTTATAACGGCAGACCACGGTTTTGCTGTGCTGTATGGCGAGACGGTTTTCCTCCTCGCTCATGCGCAGCTGCTCCATCATTTCGCGCCGCGCGGTGATGTTGATCACGGAGCAGTAAAGAAGGTAACGTTCGCTGGCGCGTGCGATCACACGGACGGCGGAACGGATGTAGACGGGCTTTTCTATGCCGTATAGTCCGACTGTGCAAATTTCGCAGGTGCACTCCGCGCCTGTATCGATCGCGCTCTGTATGTTTGCAAGGAGGATCGACCTGTTCCTTTCGTCCATATAGTCGAGAGGGGATTGGCGAAACGCGATCTCGTCCGAAACGCCCTCGCCGAACGTCTCGATATACTTGCTGTTCATGCGCAGGATATACATTTCGCCGTTGTGATATTCAAATATGCAAGCGCCGCCGACGTAGCTGTTGAAAATCAGCGTGTCCATGGAGCGCGGGTCCCAGAAAGCGTTGTTGTCGAGGTTTTCCACCGTTTCCAGCGCCAGAAGCTTTTCCTCTCTGCCGGACTTCTCGCAATGCGCCTCATATTCCGCCGCGGGCATAGGCCGCGCGTAGAGATATCCCTGAATGTAGTCGCAGCCGATGGAGCGGAGGAAGTCCGCCTGCTGCACCGTCTCCACACCCTCGGCGATAACCGACATCCCCAGCCACGCCGCCATGCGCACGATGGACTCCACGATCGTGCCGCCGCGTTGCGAGTTGGTGCTGCTTTCCAAAAACTTCATATCCAGCTTGAGCACCTGCGCGGGCACGTCCTTAAGCGTGTTGAGCGAGGAATAGCCGCTGCCGAAATCATCGATCTCCACGGTAAAGCCCGCGTCGATCAAGCGCTGCACTACGGCTATGATCTGCGTGGCGGACTGGGAAAATGCGGATTCCGTGACCTCAAGGCGCAATAGATCGACGGGCAGGTCGTATTTCTTCACCAAACCCGCGATCACGTCCACGAGGTCGGGACGGAAGATGTCGTAGCGCGAGATGTTCACCGAAACGGGCAGAGGGTCGCGTCCCTCGTCCGTCCATTTGCGCAGATGCCTGCAAGCGTCCTCCCATATGAATTTGTCCAGCTCGTATACGAAGCCGTTTTTTTCAAATATGGGTATGAACAGCCCCGGTGAAATCAGCCCCTTTTGCGGATGCCGCCAGCGCGCCAAAGCCTCCGCACCCACGCGCGCGCCTGTGGCGTGGTTGTACTGCGGCTGGTACCACGCTTCAAACTGATTGCCGGCAAGCGCGGCGCCCATTTCGGTGACGACCTCCTGCTCGCTAAGCAGGCGCTTGCGCATCGATTCGTCGTATTGTGCGATCTGTTCGTCGTAACGTCCCTTGACGGATTCGGCCGCCAGCATGGCTCGATCGAACATGGCGCTGGGCGAAAGCGAGAGATCGTCCACCAAATACCGGCCGATGCTAAAGGTGATGGGAGAAACAAGCCCCTCAACGGCGCTGGATTTTCTGCGCAGTGCCGCAAGCTCGGGGGAGTCGATAAAGGAGGCAGGGTATAAAACGGCGAAATCGTCCGCCGCCACGCGGCAGCAGATGCCGCCATGCGTTTCAAAGCCGTTCCGAAAAACGTCCGCGATGTATTTGAGAACCTCGTCGCCCCTGCTTGTACCGAACTGATCGTTGATGACCTTAAACTTATCGATATCGAAGAAGGCCATGATGTAATAGCCCGCCTCGTGCTGCTGTACCGCCTCCTGCACCTTCTCGAAAAAGGCGTCGCGGTTATATAGCCCCGTGAGGCGGTCGCGCTGCAGCGCGTGCACGGCGGCCTCCGTTTCCCGAAGGACGATATTGTTGCGCAGGCAATGCCGGATGATATCCGGGTTATAGGGCTTCATCACGAAGTCGTTCGCGCCAAGATCCAAGCATTTGACGCGCGCCTCCTCGTCCTCGTTGCCCGTGATCATGATGACGGGTATGGGGGCGAGGGAAGCGTCCGAGCGCATGCGGCGCAGCACCTCGTAGCCGTCCATGACGGGCATCATGATATCAAGGAGTATCGCGGAAAGCGATTTGTAGTGCGCGCGCATGACGGCGAGAGCCTCCTCGCCGTTTGCCGCTTCGAGTATGTCGTAGTCGTTACGTAGCGTGGCTTTGAGTATCTTCCGGTTTACGGACAGATCGTCGACGATCAGAACGCTTCTTGACATCGTATGCAACCTCCGAAATAGTATCGCTGCAACAAAAATACCGCGGCGTTTCCAATAAGAGAAAAAAATATCCGACGGCTGCAAATCGACGCCAAAACAGTCGTTGCAGCCATGATCTATCGTTGATCCTATAGCTTGCGATCGATTGTAAACAGGCAAGCGGCAAGGGAACTATGAAATAAAAAAACAGGTGTTAAGATTTTCGGTTTTGTATAGTATACGACAAAAAAGGCGCGGATTCAATATTTTATATGAAAATACACCCACACAGGATTGTGCGGGTGTATTTGCCGTCCTTGTTTGCGCTGCCCGGCCTTACGCCACGATATCGCCTTGGTGGGAAATGAGCGTGGCGTCGTACACGCCGTCCACGCGCAGCAGCTTTTCCACAAACCCGGTTTCGTTTTCCTTCAAGCGAAGCTCCAGCGTGAGTTCAATCCCGTCGCGCTGGACGGTTTTGGATTTCAAACGGCTGTTGGGGAGCTGCTTCATCATGGCGCGCACCTGCTGGCTCGCACCTTCGTGATAGTGGAGGATGAGCAGATACGAGGAGCTGCCGCCGACCTTGGCGACGGAGAGCACGATGAGGATCACGCCGATGCACAGCGCCGAAATGATCGCCACATCGTAAAAGCGGGTACCGATGGCGATACCCTCGCCCACGGCCCAGAACATGAACACCGTATCCACAGGATCCTTAACCGCCGTGCGGAAACGGATGATGGACAGCGCGCCGACCATACCAAGGGAAAGCGTCAGGTTGTTGTTGATGAGCATCAGCATCAGCGCCGTGACGAGCGTGAGCATCACAAGGCTTATGTTGAAGTTGCGCGAATACATCACGCCGCCGAAGGATTTCTTATAGATAAAGAAGATGAACAGGCCGACAAGCAGCGCGATCCCCAGCGTGAGCAGCACCTGCAGCGGGCTTAATGTGCTTGAAATAAAGCTTTTGATGAACTCCATGGTAGACTCCTCCAAAGTTGAATGGTTTGCGGTGGTAGCGTGCGCGCTTACAGCTCG
>JAQVRG010000222.1 GCA_028701165.1 Eubacteriales bacterium
CTTGTCCCCCTTCTCGATATGCGCTATACTATAAGCTGAGTTAAAAGGAGTTATGATTAGGCCATACGCACCCGACAGAAACCGCCCGACCAAAAGCCGCGCAGCGCAAACAGCACAGCGCGGCGCGCAAGGCCGCCCCGCCAGCCGCGCGCGGCGCAAGTCCGCCGCGAAGCGCTTTACCCCATGGCTGGCTTTTCTTTGCCTGTTTTGTTTGCTGAGCTTTATCGCCGTTCTTTTTGTTAAAGCCAAGTACGTCAACAAGCCGGACGCCGAGGAATTAGCCGAAACGCTGGATACCGGCGCTTTCTATGAAGGCGTCAAGGTCAACGGCGTCGATATTGGCGGCATGAATTATGACGAAGCGCGGCAAAAGCTGCTCCCCTCCGTCACGCAGGGCATACAATCCATCAACATCCGCGTATCGCACGGCACCTCGTTATGGGTGCTCACCGCGGCGGATCTAGGCGCCGTGTCCACGCTGGACGCCACACTCAGCGAAGCCATGCTGCTGGGACGCAGCGAATCCAAAGCTGAAAACACCGCGACCCTTGAAAATCTGAAAGCCTTCGGCAAGGAGTATACCGTGGGCTATACCTGCACGGAGAACGCGCTTGGCAAGACCGTCGCGGATATCGCCGCCGGCATGGGCGCGCCTCCCGTCGAACCTTACGCCGAAGCGGACGCTTGGGCCGCCGAGCCCGCTTTCGTCTATCACGACGGCGTAGACGGGCACGCTTTGGATCAGCCAGCACTCATGCAGCAGATCAAGGATTGTCTTGCGGCGGGCGATTACACCGCCACGCTCAAGCCGGAACTGGTGCTTACCAAGCCCCAGCATGACCTTGCGTGGATCAAACAGAACACGCAGCTTCGCGCGAGCTGGCAGACGGATTTCGGTTCCAGCAGCAGCCTGCGCACGCCCAATCGCGTCGGCAATATACAAAAAGCGTCCACGATGTTGAACGGCGCCTGCGTGCAGGTGGGTGAGGAATTCAATTTCAACGCCTTCATCGGCCCCCGCACCGAAGCGGGCGGCTGGCCGCTTGCGCCCGGCATCGTCAACGGCAATTCCTATGAAATGCAGGCGGGCGGCGGTATCTGCCAAGTCTCCACCACCCTCTATAACGCCCTGCTCTGCTGCGGCGAACAGATCCAGATCACCGAACGCTACCATCACTCTTGGCCTTCAAGCTATGCAGACTACGGCTTGGATTCCACCGTAACGGGCAGCGCCGAAAGCGGTAAAAGCTTGAACTTCATCAACAATACAGGCGCGCCGCTTTACATCTTCGCTAAATGCGATCAGGAAAACAGGAAGATGAACATCTACCTTTACGGAGAACCCCTGCCTGCCGGCGTTACCTACAAGACGCGCGGCGAGGTGATCGAAACCATCGAACCGGGCGAACCCGTCGTGACGGAGAACCCCGCTTGGCCCATGGGCTACGAAGAAGCCACCGTCAAAGGCCGCAAGGGCTACAAGGCCGAAGCGTATCGTGACGAATACCTAAACGGCGAATTCAAGAACGGTACGCTCCTCTATACGGATTCCTACCGCGCCGTCGCCAGCGAGATTACTCGCGGCACGGGCGACCCCTCTCTTCCCAAGCCGGAGCAGGCCAAAAGCTAAATAGCGCGATGTTTTGCATACGCGGAGGACTTTATCCTCCGCGTATGTATATTTTTGGAAAAAATCCTTTTCGCTCTTTCCCTTTCCCTTCGGGTTTGGTATACTAATTATGGAACAATTCTCGTAATCTATGTCACCAAACGTTTTCACAGCATAACACGCACAATACAGCAAAGGTTTTAACGCATCGAAAAAGAAAAGTTAATATTGCAGGAGGATTCAACAAAAATGAAGGTATCGCAAAGCATCGAAAAATGTGGACTGTCCCCCATGCGCAAGTATGCCCCCTATGCGACGGAGGCGGAAAAGAAGGGTCACAAGATCTATCACCTGAACATCGGCCAGCCGGACATCGAAACGCCGCCCGTTTATTTCGACACGGTACGCGATTTCAAGCTTCCCGTTCTCGCCTATGCCCCCTCCCCCGGCATTCCGGAAATGATCGAGGCCGTGCGGCAGTATTACAAGGGGATCGGCGTAGACTATGCCGCCAATGACATTTTTATCACCACCGGCGGCAGCGAAGCGCTGCAAATCCTCATGGGCTGCATCTTGGACGAAGGCTCCGAGGTCATCATCCCCGAGCCCTTCTATCCCAACTATAATACCTTCGTGAAATCCTGCGGCGGCGTGATCCGTCCCATGCCCACCACGCCCGAGGACGGCTATCAGTACGCTTACAAGGATAAGCTGGAAGCGCTCGTTAACGACAAGACCCGCGCCATCATGTTCACCAACCCCGGCAATCCCACCGGCGTCGTCATTTCCGAGGCGCAGATGCGCGTGATCGCGGACGTAGCCAAGGCGCACGACCTTTATGTGATCGGCGATGAAGTATATCGTGAATTCGTATACGGCGGCGAGCAACTACTCTCCATCGGCCAGTTCGACGACATCGCGGAAAATGCGGTCGTGATCGATTCCGTCTCAAAACGCTTCTCCGCTTGCGGCGCGCGTATCGGCATGCTCATCACCAAGAACAAGATGCTCCAAAGCGAGATCATGAAGTATTGCCAAGGCCGCCTCTCCGTTTCCACGCTGGATCAGGTCGCCGCCGCCAAGCTCTACACTGTGGACGACAGTTACTTCGCAGCCGTCCGCGACGAGTATCGCAAACGCCGCGACACCATCTACGAAAAGCTCTCCCAGATTCCGGGCGTCGTATGCAAAAAGCCCATGGGCGCGTTCTATGTCATGGCAAAGCTCCCCGTGGACAATACGGACACCTTCCAGCAATGGCTGCTCACCGATTTTGAAGACAACGGCGAAACCGTCATGTTCGCGCCCGGCGAGGGCTTCTACGCCACGCCCGGCCATGTCAACGAGGTGCGCCTTGCCTATGTTTTGAAACAGGCCGATCTGGAGCGCGCCATGGATCTTCTCGCGCTGGGCATTAAGAAGTATAACGAAACCCACTAACGTCCGATAACCCAAGCCATTGAACCGCGCCGGAATTTTCGGCGCGGTTCTTTTTGTGATATTGCTTGATGCGCCGGAAATTGCTATACTGAAAATCGTGGAGGATCTTGTATGTATCGCTATTGCATATTGGCGAATCCCGGCCATAATCGGGTCTATTTTGACGCCGCTGTAAAGATGGCGCAGGCAGAATTAGCCTTGGCGCTGCCGCGCCTGTCCGTTCCCGCCGCTTCTATTTCCCAAGAAATACGCGGCGGCGTTCCCTACATATGTTTTTCGGCCGAGCAGCCGCTAAGTCCCGCGGATATTCGACTTCTCTCCGCCCTTTCCTTCACATATGCCCTTTTCTTGGCCGTCGATGCGCAGGAGGACGATCTGTTCCGCCCCGTACCGCTCCCGCCGTGGCAATACATAGGCGAGGAAGTCAGCGGCATGCTCAAATACA
>JAQVRG010000223.1 GCA_028701165.1 Eubacteriales bacterium
GTGGTGATTCTTGCCGCCATCGTGATGCTGCCCATTTGGTGGATCTTCCGCTCCAGCTTGATGAACAACGCTGAGCTCTTCCACTGGCCGCCCTCCTTTTTCCCGAGCAAATGGCTTTTTTCCAACTATGCAAAGACGCTGCAATACTTTCCATTTTGGACGTATCTAAAAAACACCATGACCATCATCCTGCCCGCGGTTGCGGGCGGTACGATCACGGCGACCATGGCGGGCTACGCGTTTGCGCGTCTTCGCTTCAAGGGCAAGAAATTCCTGTTTTCGCTCTGTGTAGGCTCCATGCTGCTGCCTACCATGGTAACGCTGATCCCGCTCTATATCATGTGGAGCAAGGGGCTGCATCTTGCCAACACCTACTATCCGCTGATACTGCCGTATTTCTGCGGCGGCGGCGCGTTCAACATCTTTTTGATCCGCCAGTTTGTCCGCACGATACCACGTGAGCTTGACGAAGCGGCGACCATCGACGGCGCGGGGTATTTTCGCATTCTCGTGAGCATCATCGTGCCCGCCATCAAATCCGCGATGATCGTTGTAGCGCTGCTGCTTTTCATTCAGATATGGAACGACCTTCTACAGCAGATCATCTATATCAACACATCGGAAAAGTTCACGATCGCCATCGGGCTTAGCCAGTTTAAAGGCTCGCTCAAATCCGATTGGGCGGCGATCATGTGCGCGACCTGCATGTCCTTCTTGCCCGGCGTGCTGTTCTATGTGATCGGGCAGAAGTATTTCGTAGAGGGCATCGTCATGACGGGCATGAAGAATTAAGCCATGGAGACAAGCAACCGATGAATCTAACGGACAAATTGACGGGACGCGCCGCGCGCGAAAGCGACCGGCCGGTACCGGCGCAGGGCATGCGCCGGTACCTTTTCCTGCTCGGCACGAATTTTTGGAAGCTGATCGGATTAAATCTTCTGTTTCTTCTCTTTTCCCTTCCCGTCGTTACGCTCCCTGCGGCGCTCTGCGCCCTAAACCGCGCAGCCGTCAAGCTGGTGCGGGACGGCTATTGCCTCGTTTGGCTGGAGTTCCGGGACGAATTCAAATGTGAGCTTTTCAAGGCGCTCCCCATAGGCGCGCTTTCCCTTGCGCTCTTTGGCGCGGCCTATTACCTTTTAAGCCTGTCCCTCTCCAACCCCGCAAGCATCTACGGCATGCTGTTCGGGGCGCTGGGGCTGACAGTTCTTTTTGGCTGCACCGCCGTATCCGCCTACGCGTTTTTGATGCTGCCCATGCTCTCACTTCGGAACCGGGACGTCCTCTCCAACGCGTACAGGCTCGCGCTGTTGGGCGGCTGGCGCACGCTCTCGACGCTCGGCGTGTGCTTTTGCGCAGCGGCGCTGCTTGCCGTACTCTTCCCGTTGAGTCTTGCCCTTCTTGCGTTCTTTGCGTTTTCGTTTACGCAGTTCACCCTGTGCGCGCTGCTCAATCCGGTAATCCAGCGGTATGTGATCGCGCCCTATGAGGAAAGAACGAAGTGCGCTGCATAGGCAAGGTATATCGAAAAAAAGCTTTAAACATGGGATGGCGGTAAGCAAATTTGCCCTTCACGATGCGCGTTAAATCATGAGAAAGATTTGTTTGGATACTTGTAAAACACAGAACGATAATGAGAGGATATGAATGATGAATAGAGAGCTTGGCATCGCAAGATGCGGTTTGGCATGCTGCCTGTGTTCAGAAGAAACGCGGAGTCTTGGACAGGAAAAATGTACCGGCTGCGAATCCGGCAAATGCGCCTTTGCACCGCGCTGCAAAAGCTATCACTGTTCGAGGGAAAAGGGGCTTTCCGGATGCTATGAATGCGATACGCCCTGCAGGGAGGGCGTGCTCGCAAAGCCTAAGGTATCCGGCTTTATCGCGTTCATTCGGCGCTACGGAATCCAAGCGTTTATGGATCGCTTAGAAGCGAATGAAAAGAAAGGGATCGTGTATCATCGGACGGGGGTTGTGGGCGATTATGACGACTGCAAAACCGCAGAGGAAGTCATTACCATGCTCATGGAATAACCACGCGGCGGGAAGTGCGCTCTGCCGGTATGCCAAAGCACATACGCTGTATACGTTATCTATAGTTCACGGATGGCAGCAGCTAAATACATTTTCTCTTGCAGTATCTGACAATAGCGAACTCCCCGGAGAAAGATTTGAAAACCGTCATGCAAGTGCCGATATACATAGGTGTCGAAGCCAAAAAGCAAGAGATCAGGCGCATCAAAAAAGAGCAGCCCGGATACGACACCGAATGAATGGAAAGGAAGCTTACAATGAAGATCACGGTCATCAACGGCACAGCGCAAAAGGGCGTCACCTATTTTATGAAGGAAAGCTTTTTACAGCATCTGCGCGAAGGAAACGAAATCACGGAGTTTTATCCGCAGGAGCTGCCGCCGTTTTGCGCGGGCTGCAAAAACTGCTTTATGCGAGGCGCACAACTGTGCCCGCACGCTTCTGTTATGCTGCCTTTATGGGATGCGATTTTGCAGGCCGATTTGCTGGTTTTTGCCTACCCCGTCTATGCGCTTCGCGCGCCGGCGTCCGTGAAATCTCTGCTGGATCACCTGTGCGTGCGATGGCTGGTACACCGGCCTGAGCCAGCCATGTTCGGCAAGACCGCCGTCATTATTACCAACAGCGTCGGCGCGCCCAACGGCGCGGCGCAGCGCGACGTAAAAACCAGCCTGAACTGGATGGGCGTGTCCCGCGTGCACACTGCCGGCATGGGTATGATGGGCGATATTATGATGGATAAAATGAGCGCCGCACACCGCGATACGATCAAAAAGAAAATGGCAAGGCTTGCCGAAAAAGCAAAGAGCCCCTTTACGTCCATGTCCTTGAAGGTTCATATGCTGTTTGCGCTGACAAAGCTCCAGCACAAAATGATACTGGAATCCGAAACCGTTCCCTCATTGGATAACCAGCATTATATCGATCATGGATGGATCAAGCGTTAAAAAGGCGGCGCAACTAGCGCCGCCGCGCGGGCTCCTCAACGGGAGCCCTTTTTCACGCCCAGCACACAAAAGCGGAGGATCGGGACGCGCCGAATGACCTCATAGAGGGCGGGCGAAAGGATCAGAACCGCCGCGAGCGCGACTAGGTAGATCACCGCTGTGGGCAGCGTCGCATAGGTTTTGAGAAAATAGCAGGCGGAAAGCACGACCGCGTAGTGGACAATGTAAATGCCGAAGCTCGCCTTTGCCATGTAGGACATAAAGGGCGACGTGCGGTTGAGCCATGCCTTCGCGCAGCCCAGTATGGCAAGCACCGCGATCCAAAGATAGAGGTTGGTAAAGAGATGCTTCAAGCAGGCGGCGTCGCTGTAATTTGTGCCGAAGAAATACCATGTGTAGGCAATCCCAAGAACGATTGCCGAAACAAGAGCGGGTATGCGGATTTTTTCAACCCGTTCCATGACCTCGTCATGTGAAAACACAAAGTAGCCGAGTAAAAAGGCGAGGAAATAG
>JAQVRG010000224.1 GCA_028701165.1 Eubacteriales bacterium
AAAGCGCCTTCAATATCTCCACGCGCTGCTGCTCGCCCACGGATATGTCCGTAATCAAAGCGTCCAGCTGTATGTCCAAGCCATACTTTTCGGAAATGGCGAGGATATCCCGCTTCGCCTTATCAACGTTGATAAATATACCCTTTTCACGCTTATCGCCAAGTATGATGTTTTGGAACACGGTCATGGCCTCTACCAGCATAAAATGCTGATGCACCATGCCGATCCCCATTTTCACCGCCTGTGCCGGGGATTCGATCTTTACAGGTTTTCCGTGGAGGTAAATACTTCCCTCCGTGGGCTGGTACAACCCGATCAAGACGTTCATCAGCGTGGATTTCCCCGCGCCGTTCTCGCCCAAGAGCGTATGTACTTCGCCCTTTCGCACATCAAAGTTGATGTTTCGGTTCGCATACACATCACCGAAGCGCTTCGTGATATGCTCCATCCGAAGGATTTCTTCCATGCGACTTACCCCCTGCTTTATTGATTGACCGAATATGCGGAATATGTGCGTCATCGCTAATAAGATCGTAACACGCCGCGTTAGATTTAAATATATACTCGCGCAGGCTTGCGCGCGTTCAAGAATTCTCGAACGGGAAAATATAAGGAAGCCGCAGTTCGTCGCGCACGGCGATCAGCTCCTTTTGCACCGCTTCGCCCACGGGGACGCCCTTGTCCTTCCGCTCCAGCCACACAAGGTATTCTTTTTCCCCGGCCGTATAGATCCGCTCCTGCCCCGGCGCTTTCTGTGAAGCGCGTAGCGCGCGGAGAATATCGCCGCAGGTCTTTTTGAAGCTGTCCAGCCCCACAAAGGCTTCCGGATCGATCACAAGGAAGAAATGCCCCAAATGATAAGGCTTTTTGCTGCCGTCCGCCGCTTTGTCGGTCAGCATTTTCAAAAAACTGCCGGCCTGCAAGGCCGCTGAAAGCACCTCGATGACCGTAGCGTACCCATAGCCCTTATAGCCCGCCAATTCGTCGCCTATGCCGCCTAACGGCGCAAGAGCCGCCTCGCCGCGCGTTAGATCGAGCAGTATTTTGTCGCTGTCCGTCATGGCCTTGCCGTCCCGGCCGATCACCATGCCCGCCGGGGTGTCCTTCCCGCAACGGGCGTAATATTCGATCTTCCCGCGCTGGCTGATGCTTGTGGCGCAATCCAGCATAAAGGGGAAATCCTCGTCCGTAGGGAAGCCCACGGTAAGCGGGTTGGTGCCCAGCATGTTCTCCACACCGAAGGTCGGCGCGATGGAAGGACGCGCGTTGGTGCCGGTAATGCCGATCATGCCGGCCTTTGTCGCCATACTCGCCCAATAGCCCGCGATGCCGTAGTGTGTGGAATTGCGAACGGCCACCATGGAAAGCCCGTAGGCCTTCGCCTTTTGAATGGCCATCTCCATGGCCTGATGGCTCACCACCATACCCATACCGTCGTTTGCGTCCAATACGGCCGTGGTGGGGCCTTCCTTAATAACATCTACCTTGGTCACGGGCTTTTGAATGCCCGCCTTGATGCGATCGATATAGATGGGCTTAAAACGGTTACAGCCGTGGCTTTCGATGCCGCGCCGATCGCTCTCAAGCAGCACGTCCGCGCATATAGCCGCATCTGCGGCGGGTACGCCGTAGCCTTTGAAGGCGTCGGTCAAAAAATCGTTCATCAATTTCCATGCAACGTACGGCCGTTCTTCCACGCTTTTCATCCATCCTTATTTATAATGATTCTTTCGCTTATCTTAACATATTTCGACAGATTCGCAACAGTAACAAATTCACACTTCTTACACGCGCGTATCCTGTCCGCGGCAAGCGCGCGGGCCACGCGCTGTACCGGCTATTTTCCCTTCCCCGCGCGGCGGTATTCTGCTATAATGGCAAAAGCGAACAAACCATAGTTCTTGGTATGGAAAGGCCGGCGCTTTTGGAAACCATCCTCGGTCAAAACGATATGCTGCTCTACTGCGCGCTTTCATCGCAAGGCGCGACGGTTTTGCGCGCGGAAACGGCGGACGAAACCGTCACGCTTCCCGACCGCGTATTCGGCATGCCGGTGATCGCGCTTGGCGACCGGGCATTTGCGGCCGGCGCGTATCCAAAGCAAGGCAAACCTCTGCGAATCGTTTGTAAGGGCGGCGAAAACACAGGCGACAACAGCCGCCTTGTCTCCGTCGCGCTGCCGGACACGGTGCAGAGCGTGGGCGCTTACGCGTTTTACAACTGCGAAAATCTCCGTTCGCTCTCGCTTTGCAGCAACGCGTCGCAATGGGGCGCGGACGCCATGATGAACTGCAAAAATCTCTCCGCCGTTACGCTTCGGCTGATGGACACGACCTCAAGGCTTTTAAAGTATTTCGTCGGTGAGCTGCCGCACGAGCTTGACGTTTCGCTATTCTTTCCGGACGGCGCGCGGGCGCGGCTCATCTTCCCCGAATACTATGAATACATCGATGAAAACGTGCCGGCGCGCATCTTCGATTATCACATCATGGGCGCGGGGTATCCCTATCGCTATTGCTTCCGCGACGCGGCGCTGGATTTTCGCAGCTATGACGAGCTATGGTCAAAATACCTTGTGATGGATTACGACGCGTCCTGCGCGGACAAGCTGGCTTTTTACCGCCTGCTCTATCCCTGCGCGCTTTCGGACAAGGCGCGCGCCGATTATCTTGCCTATGTGCAAAAGCGCATACCCGCCATCCTTTGCTGGCTTTTGGATGTGCGGGACATGCGCGCCATCGACTTTTTGCTGCAAACGGTAAAGCCCGACGCGCACGCGCTGTCCGACTGCATGGAGCAGGCACGGGACAGGGGCTGCGCCGAAGCGCTTGCCATGCTCCTTGCCGAACAGCATAAACGCGTCCCGGCGGGCGCGGGAAAGCGGTTTGACCTATGAGCGAAATAACGGGCGCAACACCCTTAGCGGCGCAAAGGGATTTTTCGGCGATCGGCATGGATATACTCCACACCGCGCGCAACGAATTGTATGTCAACCTGCCCTACTTGGACGCGGCGCTCTGCGCGCTTACGATAGAGCCCGGCGACGCGACGCTTTTTATCGCCACCGACGGTACGCGAATTCTTTATTCGGGAAAGTATGTAGCGGATATGTTCATGCGCGCGCGCGCCGTCGTCAACCGCACGTATCTTCATATGGTGCTCCATTGCATGCTGCGGCACCTTAACAAAAAGCGGAATCACGACGCGCTTCTATGGGATCTTGCCTGCGATGTGGCGGTGGAAAGCATTTTGGACGCGCTGGAATACCCCTGTCTTGGCGAGGGCACAGGCGTTGCCATGCGCCTCAAGCTCTACGGGCTGTTGCACCGGGAAATGCCCGTGCTGACAGCCGAGGGCGTTTATCGTTATCTGACGCAAAATGCGCTTTCGCCGGACGAGCGCGTACGCTGGCAGCGCGCGTTTTTCGCCGACGATCATGTATTGTGGGCGGGGCAAAACGAAAACGGACAGGAGGAAGCGCAGGACGAA
>JAQVRG010000225.1 GCA_028701165.1 Eubacteriales bacterium
TTCGCGCTTCCGTTAAACAGCAAAACCTTCATATCTATAGCTCCTTTTCATTTTCTTCTTTTTATGATCACCACCGCGATAAGCAGCGCGGCCGCCGCGGCGAGGATCACAATCGGCGTCGAAGCCGCGCCGCCCGTGGCGGGTACCGCTACAACGGTCTGTGCGGCAAGCGTAGCGCCCTTGGTAAACGTGCCTTGATAAGCGCCGTCCGTAAACTGCACACGAAGCTTATGCTCGCCGTCCTTGAGGGTTTGCATGAAGCGTTCGTCGATCGTCACAATGGTACTGCCCTCCTCCACCTTCACGAACTCCCGTTCCACCATCACGCCGTCAACGGAGGTGCTCACATAGGCATGGAAGGGCGCGTCCACGCGGAAGCGGAAGCTGCCGCTTTGATAGGTCAGCCCGTCCGCCGCGTCCAGCAAACCGTAATGCTTGCTCGTGTCGATCGCGCCGCCCATCGTGCTGCTTGCATTTGCGTTCCCCGTCGGGCGCTCATGCAGTATCGTGGTGTAGTCGGGCGCTTTATCGAAGGCTGCGCCGTATGTCCCGTCTTGGAGCAAAATGCCGTTCGCCGGCGTAGGTTCGCTGTCCGTCCAAACGGAGACCTGCACCTTGTTGTTGACGATTTCGCTCTTGATCTTGATCCATGTATCCGCGTCCGTATCCGTGCCGCCCTTGATCGTATCCGAGATCAGTGACCCCTTATAAAAGGTAAAGCCCATCGCAATCTCCTCAAGATCGCTCGGGTTCTGGAACGGAAAACCGTCGGAATGCAGCACAACGCTGTTTGCGTACGCGTCGGAGCTCACCGGATCAGCCGCGCCATAGATTTTCAGATACCCAAAGCGCGCCATGTTCAGCCGGAACATATCAAGCGCCCCGTTCGCGCTCTGCGCGCCGAAATACAACGCGACGTCCGTAGCCTGCCCGCCCTCCGGCCCCTTAAGATAACGCAGCGCACCGTCCGGCTCAAAGCGGGCAAGGCGCAGATCTCTGCCCGCTACCTCGGCATACTGGCCGTTATCCGCATCCTGCATCTTGCTCATGCGAATATCCATGTCGCTGGCGCTGACAACGTCATAGGCTGCAAACGTCGCGCCCTCGCAGCTTTCTTTGAGGCTTAGCTGCACGTCCAGCGGCGTAAAGGCCGGCGTAGGCGCGCCCGCGGAATGATACAACAGCTCGCCGTTATTCATGTACGGGAAGTAACGGTTGGTATTTGTATAGTTGGCCGGAAAAGGCAGCCGCCCGTCACCCGGCACGCGGAACACCCCGTATTGATCCACATGCGTTGCCGCACCGAAAATACCGCCGGTCAGCGTTTTCACCGGCTTGATCGCATAGCGCGCGTAGGTGTTGTTGATGTCCTTGCAGGTCAAAAGCGCGTTGGTCGCTGTAACGCTTTTCCTTTGCGGGTTATGAATGCTGAGCGTCTCGTTGATCTTTGCGATATCCCGATGCCGAATGATGGAAAGCGAATCTTCCGTTCCGTCAAACTTGTGGTATATGATCCGTTCGTTCCCGTTTTCATCCTTCTCCGCCGCCGCCGGCAAATAGTCGTCCCCACCGGCCTTTTGCAGCTTGATCCACGAATACCAGCGCAGAGGCGTGTAGCCGGGATACGCGCAGTTCTCGTCATACAGCTTAAAGATGATCGAATCTACGCCGTTCTCGTCGTACTCGTAATAGTCCACGCACAGCAGCGCGTGACCGCCGGCACTGGAGGAAATGCTAAATAAAAAGGGCTTATCCGCATCGATATCCGCCTTGGCGGCCGAGACAAAGTCCCTAAGCTTATCCCTTTCAAAAATAATCTTGCCCGCATCGCCTTCTATTTTCCCGACCGAAATGGTATTTGGCGTAACCGCGGTGGATATCCTCTGCCCGATCTGATAGTAATTGATCATATCCAATACGGACGGGCTCGTGCGCGGAATGGGCAGTTCCGCGTAGTTATCGGCGCCGGGGTCAAAGCTTTGAATGTCGAGCATGTATGCGGGCGCGATCGTATCCGTATAGCTCATGCGGTTGAGCGCCATGGTGGAGGCAATGCCGAAGCAGGAACCGCCCCAAAAGGACTCCAGCATGCTGACGACCGCGCATTGCTCGGAATAACTTCCCACGGAAAGAAGCTTATCGAGATATTCTCCGCTTAAATAGTAGGTCGTTAAAAAATGCGAGCGCGCGTTGCCGAAGGTCGCGGCGTCCATTGCCCTCGTAAACTGCGCGCAGTCCTCGGTCGTGATAAAGCCGTCCGAGGTGATTGTTCCCCCCGGATGCTCCGCCTGCCAGCTCTCCGCCAGCGTCGCGGCGGGAAAGCAGCAAAGCAGCACGCATAGAGCCAGTATCAGCGAAAGAGTTCGTTTGAAAGAAAGCATAGCACACCTCGCCGTAAGATTATATCGGGCCGATGGAAAAGGGGGCGGAACACCATCGTTCCGACCCCTTTATTCTATACGGATATAAGCGCCGCGTCAAATACGGCGAAGCGTTTTTATGATAACGCGCGCGCCTCTTGGCGCGGCGTATCCGGCACGACATAGGTGCCTTCCGCCCTGTCCTCGCAGAGCGCTTTCCCGACAAACAGCCGCACGCCATGCTTTTTGGCGATCTCCACGCTGCGCTTTTCCAGCACCTTTGCGCCCGCTGCGGACATGGCGATCATCTCGTCATAGCTAAGCGCTGAAAGCTTGCGCGCGCCCTTGACCTTGCGGGGATCGGCGGTATACACGCCGTCCACATCGGTATAGATATCGCAGTCGAAGCCCAGCGCCGCCGCCAGCGCGACCGCCGTGGTATCCGACCCGCCCCGGCCGAGCGTCGTAATATCGCCGTGGGGATCGATGCCCTGAAAACCCGCCACAACGGGCACGACGCCTTTTTTAAGACAGGCTTGCATCGCCGCCGTATCCACGTCCGTGATGCGGGCGCGGGTGTGGTTGCCGTTTGTATAAACGCCGCACTGCCATCCGGTCATGGACATGGCGGGCACGCCCAGCGCGTTTAGCGCCATGGCGATAAGGCTTACGGTCTGCTGTTCGCCGGTAGAGAGCAGCGCGTCCATTTCGCGCGGGCTCAGTACGTCGCCCATTTTCTGCGCAAGCGCGATCAGCGCGTCCGTCGCGCCGCCCATGGCGCTTGCGACGACGACGATACGCCGGCCGCTTTTTGCAACGTCCGCGACACATTTGGCCACGGCTTTGATCTTTTCCGGCGTCGCCACGCTCGTGCCGCCGTATTTATAAACCACGCCGCGCGTGGAATCGGTGTGATTTGCATGCTGCATATGCGCCATTTCTCCTTTGCCATGCTTTCTTCTTGCTTATAGCATATGGAAAAACGGCGCGCATGCCTATAGTATTTACTGCTGCATATATGGTAAAAATCACACGTTGGCAATCAAACCGTGGGGTCGTCCAGTACGCCTATGAACAGCGGCACACCGCTTACGGTATCCACAACGGCATATACAAAGGGGCTGTC
>JAQVRG010000226.1 GCA_028701165.1 Eubacteriales bacterium
GCGATACTGCGTCCCCGAACCCGGCAACCGCATGGGCGACGGCATAAAAATGGGTCTTTCCATTGGCGCTTGCGTCGCGCCACGCTCAAATACGCTCCTAGCCTTAGGCGGTATGCTGCCGCACGACAAGATCGGCTCCGAGCTCTTTATCCTCTCCGCTATGGAACCCGTTCTTTGGATCAACGAGCTTGGAAAGCGCTTTGTTGACGAATCCCTGAACAGCCGCGATTTTACGGCCTGCTTTAACGCTGTGCGCGATCAGCAAAGGGTATACGCCATCGTGCCGAAAAGCTATATCGATACATGCGTAAACAACGGATGCCGCATGGGCTGTCCCATGCTGAACATCCCCGCCGGCACAAAGCTGACCAACCTGTGGGCAGAGATCGAACAGATGCAGGCGTCGTATCCTGAGGATGTTTTTTATTGCGAAACCGTTTCCGACCTTATCCAAGGTACGGGTACGACACTGCCGCTCGACGCCGTGACGACGATCCGGATGCAGGATACCTTATTTAAGGAAAACATCGACGAGGAATACGGAAAGGATCCGAAGTACTTGGTGCCCTTCGCGGAAGAGCCTTGTTACGTTTTTCGCCTGCTTCCCGCGATTCTTGCAACGCCGGGCGGATTAAGAACCACGCTTTACGCCTGTGCGGTGGACGCAAACCGCAACAATATCAGCGGTCTTTACGCGGCTGGCAACGATGCCGGCTCCGCTACCGGCTTTACCTGTGCCGACGGCATGATGCCGGGCTTTGCGCAGGGTTGGGCGGTCAACAGCGGCCGTCTTGCCGCCAAAGAGGTTGCTTTTGTGCTCGGAGCCGGGCCGTGACCCTCCTGTGATTGACGCTTGCGTTGCAAGCAACGAAATACGGCCGCACCGGCGAAAATTCGGTGCGGTTTTATATTGCCCACAACGGATAGTAGTGTTATAATATCAATGATACTATAGGTTGCGTATGTGCGGCCATTTGGGAAGGAAAGCGGCGGTATGGCAAAGGAATACGGCGTTGGCGACATCAAGGTTATGGAGGGATTGGAAGCGGTTCGCATGCGGCCCGGTATGTATATCGGCAGCACGGGCATGCGCGGGCTGCACCATATGCTTTGGGAGATCGTCGATAACGCGGTGGACGAGGCGGCCAACGGCTATGCGGATACCGTCAGCGTGACGATCGAGCGCGACGAATCCGTTACCGTCGAGGATAACGGGCGCGGCATACCTGTAGGCATCCATGAAAAGCTTGGCGTAAGCGGGGTGGAGGTCGTTTATACGCAGCTCCATGCGGGCGGCAAGTTCGATAACGATTCCTATAGCTATTCCGGCGGCCTGCACGGCGTGGGCGCAAGCGTCGTTAACGCCCTTTCTGAATATGTCCACGTCGAGGTATACCGCGACGGCCGCATCTACGAACAGAACTTCCGCAGCTATGTTGACGGCGGCGGTAAGCTGCAATGCGGAAAGCCTGTAGCGCCGCTTGCGGAGATTGGGCGCACGCGAAAGCAAGGAACGAAGGTAACGTTTCTCCCTGACGCGCGCGTATTTGAAACGCTGCATATGAATTATGACGTGATCTCGCGCCGTATGCGGGAGCTGGCGTATTTAAACCGCGGCATCTGCTTTAAGCTCTTTGACAAGCGCGAATGGGGCAACCGCAAGGAAGCGGAATACAAATTTGACGGCGGTATAAGCGATTATGTCCGCTATCTGAACGAAGAAAAGACCGCCCTTTATGAACCGCCGATCCATATCATGGGACAAAAGGACGGCATTCAGGTCGAAGTCGCCTTTCAGCACAACGACGGGTACGCCGAAAGCATTTTTTCCTATGTCAACAACATTCCGACCTCGGAGGGCGGTACGCACGAAACCGGCTTCAAGGCGGCCTTTACGAAGATACTCAACGACTATTGCCGTAAGGCGGAGCTTCTAAAAGATAAGGACCCGTCTCTTTCCGGCGAGGATTTCCGAGAGGGCGTTACGGTCATTCTTTCGCTGAAAATGCACAGCATACAGTTTGAAGGGCAGACCAAGACACGCTTAGGCAATACCGAGGCGCGTCCCGCCGTGGAGACCGTGATGACGGAACAGCTCATCCCTTATTTGGACGATCTGAAAAACGCGGCTACCGCGAATCTCATTGCGGAAAAGGCTTTAAAAGCCGCCAAGGTGCGCGAAACGGCGCGCAAGGCAAAAAACATGGCGCGTGAGAAAGTCAAGCTTGAAAACGCGCCCCTTGTAGGTAAGCTTTCAAGCTGTACCGGCCGCGACGCTTCCGTCAACGAGCTGTTTATCGTAGAGGGCGACTCCGCAGGCGGAAGCGCCAAGATGGGGCGCGACAGGCGCTTTCAGGCGATCCTGCCGCTTCGCGGCAAACCGCTGAACGTAGAGAAAAAGCGTTTGGATCAGGTGCTCGCCAACGATGAGTTCCGCTCCGTGATCACAGCGCTCGGCACCGGCATCGGCGAGGATTTCACGCTAAGCAGCTTAAAATATAATAAGATCATCATTCTTTCGGATGCGGATCAGGACGGCGCGCATATCCGCGCGATCCTGCTGACGTTTTTCTACCGCTATATGAAGGAGCTGATCACGGACGGCCATGTCTACATCGGCCAGCCGCCGCTTTATAAGGTGCAAAAGGGAAAGGACATACAGTACGCCTATTCCGATCATGAACTCTCCAAGCTTACAAAGGCCGCCGGCAAAGGCTACACGCTGCAACGCTACAAGGGGCTTGGGGAGATGAACCCCGAGCAGCTTTGGGCGACCACCATGAACCCCGAGCACCGCGCCTTGATCCGTGTCGATTTGGAGGACGCGGCGGATGTGGAGCATCTCGTATCCCTCCTCATGGGCGATAAGGTAGCGCCCCGCAAGGAATACATCAGCGAATTCGCCAATTTCAACAAACAGGACGCCTTTGCCCAGCGCGCGGACGTCCAGCCGGGAAAAGAGGCATAGGCCATGGCAAAGACGACGGATCAGATCAAATTCAACGAAACGGTCATCAACCGCGGCATGGACGAGATCATGCACAACTCCATGCTTCCTTACGCGGAGCACGTCATCTTGGAACGCGCGCTCCCGCGCGTGGAGGATGGCCTAAAGCCCGTGCAGCGTCGCATTCTCTTTACCATGAACGAGCTATCGCTGACGCCGGACAAGCCGCATAAAAAAAGCGCGCGCATCGTGGGCGACTGCCTCGGTAAGTATCATCCGCATGGCGACAGCTCCGTATACGACGCGATGGTGCGCATGGCGCAGGATTTCAACATGCGCGGCCCGCTTGTGGACGGCCACGGCAACTTCGGCAGCGTGGACGGCGACTCCGCAGCCGCCATGCGTTATACCGAAGCCCGCATGGCGCCGCTTGCGTTGGAGCTTCTGCGCGATCTTGACAAGGATACCGTCAACTACAGCCTGAACTTTGACGATTCGCTCAAGGAGCCCGATACGCTGCCCGGCCGTTT
>JAQVRG010000013.1 GCA_028701165.1 Eubacteriales bacterium
GCCGGCGCAGGATCCGTATCTTACAGACGATGACGATATGCTTGATGACCAGCCCAAGAAGTCCTTGTTCGGCGGGTTGTTTAAGCGCAAGAAGAAGGACGTTTTTGAAGACGACGATTTCAGCGACGATTTTGAATAAAGCGTACTGACGCGTATGCAAAACATAAAATGAGACTCCAAAGGGTCTCATTTTTTGTATGCAAAAAGGGCAAGCGGTGTACGCGTTGCCCTTTGTTGTTCTTATGCGGAAGCGCGCTTATGCGTCCGCCTTGATGGGATTGGCGGCGGCGCGTTTCTTGCCGCTCCAAATCGTAATGCCGGCATAGGCGAGCGCGAAAACAGCCCCCAGCACATAAGCAATACCCCAAGGGATATTGAAGCCGATCTTGGCGTTGCAGATGAAGCTGAAGGTCACGAACGCGTAGAACATACCGGGAAGCAGCGGGATTAGGAAGTAGAGGCCGCCACGGTTTTCGATCAGGTAGATGGTGATGATCGCCAAGGCGAACAGCGCGATAGTCTGGTTGCTCCAAGCGAAGTAACGCCAAAGGATGGTGAAGCCGTTGGGGTTGGACTTGGACCAATAGAGCACCACGGCCACGACGGCGAAGATGATGGCGGAAAGGCCAAGGCGCTTTTTGTAATCCTTCTGGTCGATATGCAGCCAGTCTGCGATCATTAAGCGCGCGCTGCGCAGCGCCGTATCACCGGAGGTGATGGGCAGTACGATAACGCCGAGGATGGCCAAGAAGCCGCCTACGGAGCCGAGCATATCCTTGGCGACGATGCCAACGACCGCGGTAGCGCCGGTTTTACCGACTTCAGCAAGACCGCCGTTGTATGCGCCCATGGCGGCGGCGGCCCAAATCATGGCGATGAAGCCTTCAAGGATCATCATGTTGTAGAAGGTCATGCGGCCTTCCTTCTCGGAATTGACGGATCGCGCGATGATGGCGGTCTGCGTGGAATGGAAGCCGGAGAGGATGCCGCAGGCGACCGTGATGAAGAACACGGGGATGAAGTGATCCTGCCCGATGAGGCCGGTGAAGTTATCCAGCTGATAGCCCTTGGTGAAGAGGCCGATGAATACGCCGATTGCGGAGAACAGCAGGATTGCGCCGAAAATGGGATAGATCTTGCCGATAACCTTGTCGATGGGGAAAACCGTCGCGGCAAGATAATACACGAAGATCACGGCATAGATGATCCAAGTCGAGGGCGCGTCCACAGCGCCGGAGAAGCCGAAAAGCTGCGTCGCCGCGATGTCGCCCGGGGTATAGATGAACACAGCGCCGACGAGGAACATGAGCAGGGTAACAAAGATATTGTAGATGTTAAAAACACCTTTATTGGTAAACCTGCGAACCAGCGCGGGCATCTGCTCGCCGTCATTGCGCAAGGACAGCATGCCGGAGAAATAGTCGTGCATGGCGCCGCCGATTACGCAGCCGATAGGAATGGTGATAAACGCGATAGGCCCAAACAGAATGCCCTGAATAGGCCCGAGAATGGGGCCGGTTCCGGCTATGTTCAGAAGGTTGATCAGGCTGTTTTTCCATGATTTCATGGGAACATAGTCTACGCCGTCCTCCAAACGATATGCGGGCGTTTGACGGTCGTCGGGATGAAAGACGTGCTCGCAGAATTTACCATAGAGCGCGCCGCCGACAAAAAGAATAACGAGACCGATGAGAAATGTTGTCATAGTATGCGTTCCTTTCTGAGCTTATTGCTCCGCAATTGTTCCATTACGCTTTTTGCATATCTATGCTCTACTTCCATTACATATATATGCAGTGCATAAAGGCCTTAACAGTTATTATATGCGTGAGGGGATTTGGATGGCGTTCAGATATGGCCGCCTGCGTTAAAATTCTGTAAGAATGCTTATAAGAGAATAATACGGCTATTTTTGCGGCCGCCGAACAGCGGCGCAGCACACCCATACAACCAGCATGGAAAAGGAGGATATAAGGAAAACAGAGAGGGAAGATAGCGTATTCTGTTTCAATTTATACATGTCGAGTGTATAAATAACTTCCTGTGTATTGGCGAGGAAAAGCGGCGTTGTGCAATAGGCAAATAAGGCGGCAAAGAGACCCTGCTGAAGCTTATTAAGCAAATAGCGCCACGGTAGCAGCGTATAGAACTGCATGGACTGCGTCATGACGCAAACGCCGCCAAAGGAAAAAAGGAAGGCTGAAAGCGCTGCCATCTGCCGCGCGCTAAGCGGGATCGCGGAAAGCTGAGCGCAGCCGTTTACAACCTCCAGCATGCCTGTAAGCATAGCGGCAAGCAGGGGCGGCGGCGGTTGCAGCTTGCAGGCCGCCCATAAAGCGCCGATGAGGGAAAGAAGAACACGATAGGATAGAATAACGCCGCCGATGGAGAGCATAGAGAGCACGCCATCGTAGATGGATGCGCTTAAGGCGGCCGACGCGGCTTGCATCGGCGCGGCTTCCGTAGATAAGGCGGGAAGAGAACGGCGGCAGCGGTAAAGCATGAGCAATGCGCTTGCGTATTGCGAAAGCAGGAGCGGAATCGCCAGTTTGGGCGTTTGCAGCATACCGACGCAGTATGCCCCGCTTACAAACATGGGACCGATTACGTTGCACGCGGCGACGAGCGCTGTGTACGCGCCGTCGCCATGATCGTACGCCGAACAAAGCCGCGCGCCGGATGGCGCGCCCGAAAGCATGCTCATGAAAAAGAAGGGGAGCGCGCCGCGCTGCCGCATACCCAAACGGCGCAGCATATCCGTGCATATAAAAAAAGGAAGCAGCGCGGGAACGACCTGTCCCGCCCAAATGGAAAGCGCCTCCTTCGCCGCCTGTAGAGCCGTGCGGCTGAAAAACAACAGAAGCGCCATACAACAAAGAAGGAGCACAAAAAGCGTTTTTTTCATGCTCCTATTCTATGAACGCCGCGGAGGCGTTTAGACGATCAGCAGCGGTGAAGAATAATCGAACACGGCAGGTATGGGAGAGGCGGACGCCATAACGGCTATCTCGCTTGCGAGGGCGTCGATTTTTTGCAGCCTTGCGGCTTCCTCGGGAAGGGAAGCGACCTGCGAAAACCGCGTGACGACGGGAAGGGTGCTGTTGGCGCACATTTGCGCCAATAACGGCCTTGCGCTTTTTCGAAGCCCCAGCACGCGTATATAGGGCGGGAGCGAGAGCATATCGGCGGTGATGTGCAAAAGCGCGCACATGCTGATGCGTCTGAGCCTTGCAAGGGTATAGCGCTTTGTCTTGCACGCAAAAAGAAAAGCTTCATAGGAGGTTTGACGGCGCGCTTCACGGTAAAGCACGTTTTCCAAGCCCTCCCGCACGTCCGGAAGGGCGGCAAGCGACGAAAGCGGTATGCTGCGCAGCGCATATAAAATGACGGGGGATAGTTTCTGCGCGCTTCGCGGGGACGTGTTTTGAAGTTCCTGCGCGACGTCGGGCGGCATACAGGCAAAAGCGGTTTGCGTATTTCCGCTTACAATCTGCCTTCGAAGGGCGCTGGCGCTTGCGTATTTACCGTCGGCGTCCGGCGCGTCGTGCGCGGCGCCGGTACGCTTGACGCACAGTGGCCTTATATCCGCTTGCTGCGCTATGATAGCGCGTATGTATTCGATACCCAGTATGTCGTTCGCGCCGAACGTATAAGGCGTTTGCATGGCGCTTGCGAACGCGGCCGGGTAAGAGCATCCTTTTTTTAGCTCTGCTCGCAAGGCGGCGGTGAAAGTTTCGCTGTCGTTTTGCAGGCGCGCGGCCGCTTCCGCAAGAACAGCCACGTCGCCATGCTCGCTGCCAAAGCATATTGCGTTCACCATACCCGACGCTTGCAGCATCCGTACGCCGCAGGCGGCGAACCGCTGGGCGCTGGCAAGGGAGAACACGGCGGGCATCTCGATAACCATATCCGCGCCGTGCAGCAGCGCGTGCTTGGCGCGAAGATGCTTGGAAAAAATGGCAGGTTCGCCGCGCTGCACAAAATCGCCGCTCATCACGCAGACGACGGGACCGCCGTGCAAGCGCCGGGCTTCTTCAAGCTGATAGGCGTGCCCGTTATGAAAAGGATTGTATTCCGCGATTACGCCGACTCCGCGCATAGATGCCGCCAGCCTTTCCTCTATGTTACGCTTATTATAGCAAAAATCGGTAAATATATCAGCAGGGAAAGCAATTTATCATACACAAGCAGGCGTTTTGTGCTATAATAACAAAGCTGAGTTTGGGCTTAGCGTCAACAAATTCAATTGTGCTAATTTGAAAGGAGCTTCCACTCATGTCTGTTATTGATCAAATCAAGGCAAAGGCTAAGAACGACGTCAAGAATATACTGCTTCCCGAGGGCGCTGAGGAACGCACCGTGCAGGCCGCGCGCATCGTTACCGATCAGGGCTTGGCAAAGGTTACGCTTTTTGGCGATCCCGCGGCGATCCAAGCGACAGCCGATCAGTTCGGCGTGGATCTTGCCGGCATCGAAATCGTCGATCCGGAACGGGATGCAGATTTCGATAAGTATGTGGAGATGTTCTATGAGATGCGCAAGGCCAAGGGCGTGGATATGGAAAAGGCCAAAAAAACCATGCGCAACCCGCTGTTCTACGCGGCTATGATGATCAAAAACGGCAGGGGCGACGGCTTCGTTTCGGGCGCTATCAGCACCACGGGCGATACGCTTCGCCCGGGTCTGCAAATCATCAAAACGGCGCCCGGCGTTTCGACGGTATCCAGCTGCTTCATCATGGAGGTGCCGGACAAGTCCTACGGCGACAACGGCGTTCTGATTTTCGGCGACTGCGCCGTGAACATTGAGCCCACTGCGGAACAGCTCGCGGCGATCGCCATCGCGTCCGCGCAAACGGGCAAGGCGCTTTGCGGGATCGAGCCGAAGGTCGCCATGCTGTCCTTCTCCACCAAGGGAAGCGCCAAGCATGAGAACGTGGACAAGGTCGCGCAGGCGACGGCGCTCGTCAAAGAGCTTGCGCCCGAGCTCAACGTGGACGGCGAATTACAGGCGGACGCGGCGCTGGTTGAGAAGGTCGGCCAGCTCAAATCTCCCGGAAGCCCTGTTGCGGGTCACGCGAACGTTTTGGTATTTCCCGACCTGCAAGCGGGCAACATCGGCTACAAGCTTGTGCAGCGTCTTGCCGGCGCAAAGGCGATCGGCCCCGTCTGCCAAGGCTTTGCAAAACCCATCAACGATCTATCCCGTGGATGCAGCGTGGAGGATATCGTTTCGGTCGTAGCGATGACCGCCGTGCAGGCGCAAAATATGTAACTGTTATACAATAATGCAGAATACAATCGGAGGAAACATATGAAGATACTGGTTATTAATGCTGGAAGCTCCTCGCTGAAATATCAGCTCATGGACTCGGAAAACGGCGACGTGATCGCAAAGGGCTTGTGCGAGCGCATAGGCATCGGCGGCTCTAAGCTTACCTATAAGCCTACCGGCAAGGATAAGCATGAATTTGAAAAGGACATGAAGGATCACAACGACGCGATCAAAATGGTGATCGACGCGCTGATGGATAAAGAGATCGGCGTTGTCAAGGATATGGGCGAGATCGACGCCGTTGGCCATCGCGTCGTACATGGCGGCGAGAAGTTCGCAAAATCCGTTCGCATCACCGACGAGGTCATCGAGACTATTGAAAGCTTGAACAGCTTGGCGCCGCTGCACAACCCGGCGAACTTGATGGGTATTCGCGCATGCCAGAAGCTTATGCCGGGCGTGCCGATGGTCGCCGTATTCGATACTGCCTTCCATCAAACTATGCCCAAGCAGGCCTATATGTACGGCGTGCCCTACGAAGCGTATACCGACCTTATGGTGCGGCGCTACGGCTTCCACGGTACCTCGCATCTTTATGTTTCCGGCCGTGCGGTCGAAAAGCTTGCGGAAGCCGGCGTTCCCGCGGAAGCCTCTCGCGTGATCACCTGCCATTTGGGCAACGGCTCGAGCATCGCGGCGGTCAAGGGCGGTAAGTGCGTCGATACCTCCATGGGGCTTACGCCGCTTGAGGGCGTGCCGATGGGTACGCGCTGCGGCAGTATGGATCCCGCTATTGTTACATATCTTATGGATAAGCTGGGTCTTGACGCGAAGGGCATTGACGCTTATATGAATAAGAAGAGCGGCATGCTGGGTCTCTCCGGCGTATCGAGCGATTTCCGCGATTTGGGAGAGGCTGCGGAGAAGGGCAACGAGCGCGCGGAAATCGCGCTGCAGTGCTTCAGCTATGCGGTGAAAAAGTATATCGGCGCTTATGCGGCCGCTATGAACGGCGTGGACGCGATCGTGTTTACGGCGGGTGTGGGTGAAAACGACCGTGCGACCCGTGCGCGCATACTCGAAGGGCTTGACTATCTGGGCGTCGATGTGGACTTTGCCTATAACGATAGCTGCCCGCGCGGCGAAGAGGTCGAGCTTACGAAAAAGGGCAGCAAGGTCAAGGTGTATGTCATCCCCACGGATGAGGAAATGGTCATTGCAAAAGACACCGCGCGGCTTGCAAAATAACCGTTGACAAACAAGGGGACGACGGATACAATATCTAAGGTTGGCTTTGAGGAGAAACGATGAAAGTCAGAGTAGGCGCACAGCAGCGCGATTCCGCTTCCGGCGTTGCGTTTCACGAAAGTGAAGCGTGGGCGCAGACCGACTTTGGCGGCCGGATGGTGGCATTTGCATCCCCCATGCAGGCGGAGGGCGTTTGTGTTTACGATGGCGAGGGCTTTACCGTGACGGGAGAAGCGCGTACAACGCTTCGATCCGTGTGCGGAAGGTGTGGAAAATCGTTTGAAGAACCCTTCTCCTTTTCGTTCGAGGAACGCTTTGAAAGAGCCGCGAACGAGGACGAGGGCATATACGCTTACCAAGGCGATGTGCTCGACCTCACGGCCATGATACAAGACAATGTTTTCCTGCACTTGCCGATTCGAAGCGTGTGCAGCGAGGATTGTAAAGGGCTGTGCCCCGTATGTGGGTGTGACCGCAATATTACGCAGTGCGGCTGCGTGACGGAGGAGTCGGACGAACGTCCCAATCCGCTTTCCGCTTTGGCTGCGTTGCTTAACGAGGATAAGGAGGTGTAATCATGGCAGTCCCCAAGAGAAAAACTTCTAAGGCAAGGCGCGATTCCCGCAGGGCCAACTGGAAGCTCTCCATGCCCGGCATTATGGAATGCCCGCAGTGTCACGAGCCGAAGCTCGCCCATCGGGTATGCAAGAATTGCGGCTATTACGATGGCAAGCAGGTCGTCAACACGGAAAAGGCCGAGGCTTGATCGTTCCCCAAACAGCATTGTTTAGGGCTTTCCGACGGGAAGCCCTTTTCGTCGTGTTCGGATGATTCTCGGGAGGTTTACTTATGAAGCAACTGCGCATTGCAATCGACGCCTTTGGCGGCGATAACGCGCCGCAGGCCGTGGTGGACGGGTGCGTACAGGCTCTTGCAAAGTATGATGACTGGACGGCGATTTTAACGGGCGACGAACCGCGCATTCGCGCGGCGCTCCAAGGGCACAGCTATGACGCCGCACGTGTGGAGATCGTCCACGCGCCGGAGATCATTACCTGTGAGGAGCAGCCTACGCTCGCCATCAAGCGTAAAAAGGAATCCTCGCTCGTGCGCGCTTTGCAGGCGGTGAAGGACGGGCAGGCCGACTGCGTGCTTTCCGCGGGCAGCACCGGCGCGCTGCTTGCGGGCGCTACGCTGATCATACGGCGGCTGCCGGGCGTTAAGCGCCCCGCCTTGGCGGTGCTGATGCCAACGGTAACGGGCGGCCATATCCTTCTTTTGGATTCCGGCGCCAACACGGATTGCAAGCCTTCGTATTTATTGCAGTTTGCCGTCATGGCGGACGCGTATATGCGAAAGGTCGAGCGGGTGGAAAAGCCGCGCGTGGGATTACTCAACAACGGCGCCGAAGCGGAAAAGGGCAATATGCTGACCAAAGCCGCTTATCCGCTGCTGCAAAACGCCCCCATTTGCTTTGCCGGGAACTGCGAGGCGCGGGATATTCTGTCCGGCGATTTTGACGTGGTGGTCTGCGACGGGTTCGATGGCAACGTGGTGCTTAAGTATACCGAGGGCATGGCCTCCGCGCTCATGGGGATGCTCAAAACGGAGCTGATGGCGGATACGCGCTCCAAACTGGGCGCCGCGCTTGCAAAGCCCGCGTTTAAACGCTTCAAGCGCAAGCTGGACTATACGGAATACGGCGGCGCGCCGCTTTTGGGTATCGCGGGCGGGGTGATCAAGGCGCACGGCAGCTCCAACGCCAAGGCGTTTTGTTCGGCGATCGAGCAGGCGCGCGCGTTTGCGGCCGCCGACGTGAACGGCAGCATCGCCGAGGCGCTTGCGGCCTTGCCGGAGATAGAGGATTGACATCAACAACCATTCGGAATAAACTATAAAAAGAGGGGTATGGCTTGAAGCCATATGCTTTCTACTGTAGACGGAAAGGTGGATATGAAGATGGAATTTGAGAAGGTTCGCGCGGCGATTGCGACGCAGTTGGACATTGATGAGGCGCAGATCACCATGGAATCTAAGCTGATCGAGGATCTGAAGGCGGATTCGCTGGACGTCGTGGAACTGATCATGGATCTGGAGCAGTCCTATGGCGTGGAGATTCCGGATGACGAATTGCCGAATATCCACACGGTTGGCGATATCGTCGGGTTCCTCAATAAATAAACTTATTGTGCAGCGGCCCGCATCATCGATGCGGGTTTTCTGTATGGAGGCTTGGCTTTTGGACTACGAGCGGCGCGCGAAATTGGAAGCATGGCAGCAAACGATCGCCTATTCCTTTCATGATTTGACGCTATTGGACACGGCGCTGACCCATACCTCTTATGTAAAAGGTGAGGGTAAGGGCGGCGTGCATAATGAGCGTATGGAGTTTTTGGGCGACGCCGTGCTGGAGCTGAGCGTAAGCCGCTATTTATACAGCAATTATCCACAGCAGAACGAAGGCGTGATGACGCGCATACGGGCGCTTACGGTATGCGAGGACGCGCTGTTTCAAGCGGCGCGGAAGCTGGAGCTGGGAAGCAGGCTTCGCATAAGCCGCGGCGAGGAGCGTTCGGGCGGACGCGAAAAGCCGTCGATCCTTTCGGACGCCTTGGAAGCCGTGATCGGCGCGATCTATTTAGACGGCGGGATCGAGGCGGCGGACGCGTTTATCCTTCGTTTTATCGCTCCGGCCGTACAGGAAGCGGAGGCGCGGGTCAATACAAAGGATTATAAAACGCAATTGCAGGAATATGTGCAAAGGGAGCATCGCGGCGGCGTCGAATATGTATTGCAAGGCGAGAGCGGCCCGGCGCATAAAAAGACCTTTGTGATGCAATGCGTGTTGGGGAATGAAGCGCTGGGCGCCGGCGAGGGCGCATCCAAGCAGGAAGCCGGACAGGCGGCGGCCAAAGCGGCGCTGCTGCAATTGGGTCAACTATCTTAACGAAAGCGGTACATGGATACAGCATGCGTTTAAATAAACTGGAAATCAACGGTTTCAAGTCTTTCGCCAGAAAAACGGAACTGGATTTTGAACCGGGCGTAACGGCTGTCGTAGGCCCGAACGGCTGCGGGAAAAGCAATATTTCCGACGCGGTGCGCTGGGTGCTTGGCGAGCAGAGCGCGCGCGCTTTGCGCGGCGCGAAGATGGAGGACGTCATATTTAACGGCACGGAGCAGCGAAAGCCGCTTTCCTTTTGCGAGGTCGCGCTGACCTTTGATAACGCGGACGGTCAGCTCCCTACGGATTATACGGAGGTTACGGTGACGCGGCGCGTGTATCGCTCCGGCGACAGCGAGTATCTTCTTAACGGCAGCGGATGCAGGCTGAAGGATATTCAGGAGCTGTTTCGGGATACGGGTATTGGCAAGGAGGGCTACTCCATCATCAGCCAAGGCAAGGTGGAGGAGATACTGTCCAACAAATCCGGGGATCGGCGCGCCGCTTTTGAAGAAGCGGCAGGCGTGATGAAATATCGCGTACGGAAGGAAGACGCCGAAAGAAAGCTGGAAAACACAAAGAAGAACCTGGTTCGCCTTGAGGATATTTTGGACGAACTGGAAACGCAGATCGGCCCCTTGAGCGAACAGAGCGAGGTGGCGCGAAAGTATTTGCGCCTGCGCGACGAGCTGAAGGATATCGAGGTCAACGTTTTTCTTTCCCAATATGACAAGCTGAACGAACGCATCAAGAATTTAGCGGAAGCGATGCGGCAAATGGACGACGAGATCGCGGGCAGCGGCGATAAAGAAGCTTCTCTCGCGGCGGCTTGCGCCGAGGCGGAGGAGAAGGAGCGTTCGCTCAACGCTTTTATGAACGAGCTGCAAAACAAGCTTTTGACGCTTTCCTCCGGTATGGAATCCAACACGGGCGACGCGAAGGTCATGCAGGAGCGCATGGCGAATATCGAGAGCGAACGCGTTCGTCTGCGGGAACAAATCGGGCAGGCTGAAAAAACGCGCCGGGATATATTGGACGGGCTTTCCGGTTACGAAGAAAACGCGGAGGAGAAGAATCAAGAGCTTACCGCATGCGGCGCGGCGCTGGAAAAAATCCAAGGCGAAGCCGCCTTGCTGAATGAGGAAATAGAGAAAAAAGAAGAACGGCTGGAGGAGCAGAAGCAAAGTCTGATCGACGCGATGAACCGCATTTCCGAGGCGCGAAGTCAATCCTCCCGCCTAAGCGCGATCAAGGACACCATGTATGCGCGCCTTTCCGCCATCGACGAGGAGGAAGCCCGCGTCAAGGCGGAGAGCGAAAAGCTGCAAAGGGAATTCAAAGAGGCGAACGGCCATTTCCAAATACTGCAAGCGGATCTCGCCCGACGCGAAAACGCAAAAAAGACCGCGATTGAAGCCGTAAACGAAGCAAACCAACGGATCGTGGAGGCGCAGCGAACGCAGGGCGAGCTTTCCCGCGCGCGGGAGGCGGCGCGCGCGCGCATCCGCGTGCTGGAGGAAATGAAGAAGGCGCACGAGGGATATTATTCCAGCGTTCGCAATGTGCTTACAGATACGGCGACCTCGCTGGAATTAAAGAAACGCATCATTGGCGTGGTGGCGGATCTTATTAACGTACCGAAGGAATATGAGGTCGCGGTGGAGATGTCGCTGGGTTCGGCGCTGCAAAACATCGTCACACCCAACGAGCAGGACGCCAAATATGTGATCGAATACCTGCGAAGCAAACAATACGGACGCGCCACATTGCTGCCGGTCACGAGTATGCGTGCGCGCGTGCTCACGCCGCAGGAAAAGCAGTCCTGCGCCGTAAAGGGTTACATCGGCGTTGCGTCCGAGCTTGTGGGGTATGATGAAAAGTACCGGAATATATTTGAAAACTTGCTTGGCCGCACGGTGCTGGTAGAAGATCTGGACGCGGGCATCGCCATCAACAAACAGGCGCGCGGCGCGTTTCGCATTGCGACCCTTAAGGGCGATATCATCAATCCCGGCGGTTCCATGACGGGCGGCAGTTCACAAAAACGGGAATTCAGCCTCATCGGCCGTACGCGGGAGATCGAGGAGCTGCACGCAAGGCTCAAAGAAGCGGATACGCGGATAGAGGAAAGCGAAAGGGAGGCGGCCGTGCTGGCGGACGCTTTGCGCAAGGCCAACGCGGACATGGAGGAAGCGAATAAAAACCTGCATGTGAACGATGTGGAGCTTGCGACGCACCGCGAAAAGGTTGACATTATTAAGAAATATGTGGATGAAAACGCGGCGGAGCTGGAGCGTTTGCAGCTTGAACGCAGCCAGATCGGCGATAATCTTGCGGATATAGAACGCCAAAGCCAACAGGCAGAAGAAAGCCGGCAGGGATTGGAAAGCGGCAACGCCGTAACGCAGGAGGACATCAAAAAAGCGCAGGCGGAGCTTATGGGGCTTCGCGCCCGGCAGGAAGAAAGCAATGAAAACGTCACGGCGCATAAGGTTAAGCTTATGGGCTTTGAAAAGGAGCTTAACGCGATACGGGGCGACATAGCGCGCATGCGCCGCGAGGCGGAGCAGTGCGAAAAGGGCATTGCGCATGACAATGGGGTCTTGGCGGAATCCGACGAGCAGATAAAAAAATTGCAGGCGGACATGCAGAACCTCGGCGGCAGGATCGACGAGGAGCGGCAGGATATCAGCCTTTTGCAGCAACAGCTTCACGATGCGGAAAACGAACGCGACCAGCATGTGAGCATGCTGGACGATATGCGCGCGCGAAGGGAAAACCTATCCATGGAGCTTGCCGAGCTGCGCGAGCGCAGGCACAGATCCGAGCTTAACCAAAGCAAGGCGCAAATGGAATCGCAGAATATGCAGGATCGCATATGGGAGGATTATGCGCTTACCTATGATAATGCGCTGTCCATGCGCCGGCCGATCGCGCTTACGGCGTCGCATTTGCGTATCGACGAGCTAAAGCAGGATATCCGCGCCTTGGGCGACGTGAACGTCAACGCCATTGCGGATTATCAGAATGTTAAGGAGCGCTTTGATTCATTGACCGTGCAGATCGACGATCTGCACAAAGCGGAGAATGATTTGCAGGCGTTGATCGAGGATTTGGTACGCACGATGGAAAACGAGTTCAAGAAGCAGTTTTCCAAGATACAAGACAACTTTGCCGTTGTGTTCAGCGAACTGTTCGGCGGCGGGCGGGCGGAGCTTGTGCTTTCGGATAAGAGCGATATCCTTAACTGCGACATCGATATCATCGCGCAGCCGCCGGGAAAGAAGCTGCAAATGCTCTCGCTCCTTTCGGGCGGCGAGCGCGCGCTTACGGCTATCGCCCTGATCTTTGCGATATTGAAGCTAAAACCCACGGCGTTTTGCATACTGGATGAGATCGAAAGCGCGCTGGATGAGGTCAATGTTTCCAACTTTGCAAACTATGTGAAGCGCTATTCAGAGGATACGCAGTTTATTCTGATCACGCATCGCAAGGGAAGCATGGAGGTCAGCGATTCCATATACGGCGTTTCCATGGAGGAACGCGGCATATCCCGCGTGATCTCGGCACGATTCAGCGAATATGAGGCGGTATGATATGGCGTTTGATTTATTGCAAAAACTCAAACAGGGCTTAAGCAGAACCGGCAGCGCGCTGCAAAGCGTGTTTTCGGGTGCGGAACGCATCGACGACGCGTTTTACGACGAGCTTGAGGAGGCACTGATCCTTGCCGACGCGGGCATGGATACGGCGGAGGCGATACTGGACGAGCTGAAGGAAAGGATCGAAGCGGACAAGCTGAAGGAGAGAAGCGAAGCGCGTTTGGCGTTAAAGGACGTGCTTGCCGAGCGTATGCAGCCCAACACGCCTTTTCTTTCGGAGGCGGCGCAGGCGGTCATCCTGATCGTAGGCGTGAACGGGGTGGGGAAAACGACCTCGATCGGTAAGCTTGCTGCCTTCTATACCGCCGAGGGTAAAAAGGTCATGCTGGCGGCGGCGGATACCTTCCGCGCGGCTGCGGCGGAGCAGTTAAGCGTATGGGCGGCGCGCGCGGGCGTTCCCATCGTCAAACACGGCGAGGGCGCGGATCCGGCAGCCGTCGTATTTGACGCGTGCGCGTCCTGCAAGGCCAAGCATTGCGATATGCTTCTTTGTGATACGGCGGGACGGCTGCACAACAAAAAGAATCTGATGAACGAGCTGGAAAAGATGCGCCGCGTGATCGATAAGGAGATGCCGCAAGCCCGGGTCGAGGCGCTGCTGGTGATCGACGCTACTACGGGGCAGAACGCGATCGCGCAGGCAAAGGCCTTTTCGGAGGCGACCGGTCTTACGGGCGTGATTTTAACCAAGTTGGACGGAACGGCAAAGGGCGGCGTGGCGCTTGCCGTGCGGGACGCGCTGGGGATACCGGTGCGCTTTGTGGGCGTAGGCGAGGGTATCGACGATTTGCAGCC
>JAQVRG010000227.1 GCA_028701165.1 Eubacteriales bacterium
CGAAACGACGGGCATGCCGTTTTCCTTCCCAGCCTGCGTTAGAAGAAGAAGCCCTTCCTCGCGCAGACCCTGAAACGCGTAGGGGGAGGTGCGGGGCTTGAACGCGCCGCCGCGCAGGAGCCTTGCACCCGCGCCCTTTACGCTTTTTGCAACGAAATCCATCTGTTCCTTGGATTCCACGGAGCAGGGGCCCGCGATGATCTGGAAATTGCCGCCGCCGATCTTTACGCCGTCGATATCGATGACGGTATCCGCGGGATGGAATTTCCGATTCGCGTCCTTATACGGCTCGCTGATGCGCCGTACGGTCTTTACGATGTCCAGCGCCGTGAGCAGGTCGATATCCACGCGGGACGTATCGCCCACCAAACCCAAGATCGTCACGTCGTCGCCTTTTGAAACATGGATGTCCAAACCGAGACTTCGTAAAAAGTCCATTAAACTGTCGATGCTTTTTTGCTGCGCGTTGCTTTTTAGTACGATAACCATGGTCGTTTTCCTTCCCTGCGTTCGTTATAGTATGCCGATAAGCTTATAAAAAAGCCCCGCATGCTTGTTATGCTGCGGAGCTTATCAAAAAAGCTTGCGATCGTGAAGCGCTACTCGCTCACATTCCGCCGACAGCACAACGCGCCATTGCCTCGCGGTAATAGCGGTAATAACGGTAGCTGTAGGCTGTGTGTAAGTTCTGCACGTGTGCGCCTCCCTTAAATGCTTCGTAAATGTTACCACGATTCAAAGCGATTGTAAATACCAAATTCTTTCCGCGTTTCGATTTGGATAATGTGTGCGCGCATGCTATAATGCAATGGTACTATGATGAATCGAGGATCAGCATGCTTAAACGTATCAAGCTTTCCGACCGTGTTATGCCCGACTATACAAAGGGTGAGGAAACCGTCAACATGGTCACGCACATCGTGGGCGGCGGCTTGGCGGTCGTCGCTTTGATCGCGGCGGTATTGATTGCGACATGGAAGCATGACGTATACGCTATGGCGGCAGGCGCCATATGGGGCATAACGACGGTGATACTCTATACCATGTCCAGCGTCTATCACGGACTGCGCCCCGATCTTATGGCCAAGCGCGTTTTTCAGGTCATCGATCACTGCGCGATCTATCTGATGATCGCGGGTACCTATACGCCGCTTTCCCTGTGCGCGCTGCGCCCATGGAACGCCAAGGTCGGGTGGATCATTTTCGGCGTGATTTGGGGGCTGGCGCTGCTGGGTATCGCGCTCAACGCGATTGATCTTGAACGGTATAAAATCATTTCCATGGCGCTCTACCTTGGCATGGGATGGTGTATCGTTGCCACCATGCGTTTTCTGCCGGAGATCCTTGGAAAGAACGGCACGCTGTTTTTGATACTCGGCGGCGTGGCGTATACGTTGGGCGCCGTTTTCTATTGCGTTGGCGGCAAACGGCGTTACGCGCATTCCCTTTTTCATGTTTTCGTGGTAATCGGCACGATCTTTCACGCGCTTTGCATCCTGCTGTATGTGATCTAGCCTGTTTTTTTGCGCAGGATTCCGTATTGCGCTTATGTGGAAAATGTTATACAATATCAGCTAGAAATGGGCTTTTCTGCCGAAACGTACGCGCCGCCGCCATCATGTAAAAGTGCGGACAGCGCGCAATGCAAAAGCGCCCGTGCCGCATGCAACGGGGCTTTGTTGTTTTTTTGCCGATTTCACTGAATCCTACCTATCAATCAAGACTTGGAGGAGAATATGCTTAAGGTGCAAAACGCGCGCAACGTTCTGATTGCGGACGACAACCTCATCAACCGTCGAATACTCAAAACGGTATTGGGTTCCGAATACAATATCATTGAAGCGGAAGACGGCTTACAGGTGATGGATATCCAAAAAACGCGGGGCGACGAGGTCTCCGTCGTGCTGTTGGATATCCTTATGCCGGGCATGGACGGTTATGAGGTGCTTCGCGCGGTGCGCGCCGATCCTAAATATACCTCGCTGCCTATTGTTGTTACAACGCAGCAAGACGATATGGAAGCGGAGCCTGTCGCGCTGGCGCTTGGCGCTACGGACTATTTGCCTAAGCCCTACAGGCCGGAAATTATCAAGCAGCGCGTTCGTAACCTAATCCAGTTGCGTGAATCCGCCGTGTTTATTGACGCGATGGAGCGTGACAGCGTTTCCGGCCTTTATACGGAGGAAGCGTTTGCTCGTCCCGCCCAGCGGATTCTAGATGCGGGTGCCTATCCGTACTATTACATGATCGCCATGGATATGGACAGGTTCGAATTGGTTAACGAGATCTTCGGCTTGGAGGAAGGCAATCAGATCCTTCAGTTTTTAGGCCGTTCCATCATGCACACACTAAAAAACACGGGCGGCGTCGCAACGCGCACAAAGGGAACCAAGTTTTTCATGCTCTGCCCGGCAAAGGCGCAGGGCGATGAAAAGGAAGTGATTCGCTTTCTGCGTGAGGGCTTGGCGAGCTATCCTGTCGATTTTATCTTGACGCCGCGATTCGGCGTGTATCCCGTAGACAAGAAGACGTCCACGGCGACAACCATGTGCGAGATGGCGCGCACGGCGCTCAACGCCGCGGAAAAGCGCATTGATGACCCTGTCGTTTACTATGATGAGGCGTTCCAAAAAAAGGTCATGGAGGAGGCGGAGATCACCTTCGAAATGCGCTCCGCACTGGAGGAAGGACAGTTCCGCCCCTATTATCAACCAAAGTACAATCTGCAAACGGGCGAGTTGCAGGAGGCGGAGGCACTGGTACGCTGGATTCATCCGGAACGCGGTATGATGTCGCCCGGTAGCTATATTCCCATTTTTGAGCGGAACGGTTTTATCACGCAGATGGATTTGAAGCTTTGGGATGCTGTGTGTGCGAATATTCGGCATTGGATGGATACGGGGCTTGATCCTGTGCCGGTGTCGGTCAATGTTTCATGGGTCGATATTTACAATCCGAATTTGGCGACGCTGCTAAGGAAGGTTGTGGATAAATACACGCTTCCCACCGGTATGCTGCATTTGGAAATCACGGAAACGGTATATACCCAAAACCCCCGCCTTATGATCAAAACACTTCGTTCTCTGCGTGAAGCGGGCTTCGTGATTGAGGTTGATAATTTCGGCCTTGGCTATTCGTCGCTGAATATGCTCAACAAGATCCCCGTGGACGAGCTTAAGCTGGATATGCGCTTGCTGGACAATAATCTTTTTGTTAAGGGCAACCGCAGCGTGATCAAGTTTATTGTTGAAATGGCACAGGATATGGGACTTTCCGTGATCGCCGAGGGTATCGAAACAGCGGACGATTACCTGTATCTCAAGCAGCTTGGGTGCCAAATGGGACAGGGCTATTATCTCTCAAGTCCCTTGCCTGAAAATGATTTCGCCGCGGTTTTAAAGGAAAAGCGGCAATTGTCTAAATAGTATCGCATGTTAGGC
>JAQVRG010000228.1 GCA_028701165.1 Eubacteriales bacterium
GTTTACGACGTACCGCTGCTCATGGAGACGGGCATGGATCGGGAGATGGACGAAGTATGGATGGTGGACGCGCCAAAAAGCGTACGCCTGCGCCGCTTGATGCGAAGAAGCGGCTTGACCCGCGAACAGGCAATGGCGCGGATGAACGCGCAGCTTGCCGACGAACAGAAGCGGCGGCGTGCGGATGTGATCCTTCAAAACGACGGTACGGTATCGGAGCTGTACGGAAAGGTGGACGCTCTTTGGCAAGGCCTAAACGCATAATCCTGCTGCTGCTTGCCGTATTTGTGCTGGCCGCCTGCTTTATTGCCGGGGCGTATTTTTTGGACTATATCGTGCAAACACGGGTTTATAAGCTGGACTATGCCGAGCAGATTCTCGAAAATGCGGCGGTTTATGAATTGCAGCCAGCCTTGGTCGCGGCCATTGTGCATGTGGAGAGCCACAGCCAAAGGGACGCCGTATCCCCCAAGGGCGCGGTGGGGCTTATGCAGATCATGCCGGATACGGGCGCGTGGATTTACAGCAAGATCACGGGCGGGGAAGCGGCGGATTTTGATATGAGCAAGCTGACCGATCCGGATACGAATATCGCGTTTGGCTGCTGGTATATGCGCTTCCTGCTGGACAAATACAACGGGGATACAAAGCTTGCGCTGATCGCCTATAACGCGGGGCCGGGCAATCTTGACAAGTGGCTTGACGACGCGGAGATATCGCCCGCGGGGACGCTTTCGCGCATCCCCTTTGCGGAAACGGAGCGGTATGTAGAAAAGATTTTACAGACGAAAGAGACCTATGAAACGCTGTATGAAAAAGAGCTTTCTTAAAACCGCGACGCTATGCGCGCTTGCGTGCTGCATGGCGTTTTGCGGCGCCTGCAAAAAAGCGGAGGAGCAACCGGAGAGCGCGCCCATCGTGCTGCCTACGCCCACGCCCGCGCCGCAGGCGATACAGGGCGGCGAGCTGCGGCTGCCCATGCCCGCAAACGTCCAGATCAACGATCCCTTCAACGTGACGACGGAGGAAATGCTGGGCTATTATTCTTTGATCTATGAATCCCTTGTGCGGCTTGACAACACCGGCAAGCTTACGGCGTGCCTTGCGGAGCATTGGGAAAGCGATACGGCGGGGCGCGTATGGACGTTTAAGCTCCGGCAGGCGCGCTGGCACGACGACGCGGCGGAGCGTCTGAAAGCCGCCGATGTGCTCTTTAGCTATGAAAAGATATTGAGCTATGGCGATGCGTCCTATTTTGCCTACAGCGTATCCGGCATTGAGAGCATGGAGGCTGTGGACGATACAACGCTGAAGATCACCATGAAGCAGCCGGGAATACCTTCGCTTTTCGTGCTGGATTTTCCCATCGTACGCGCCGATTATGACCTTATGCCGGGTGCGCGGGCGATCGGCACGGGGCCGTATAAGGTGGATCAGATCGCCAATACGAGCGTGAGCTTGATCGTGAACGAAAACTGGTGGAAGCAGGCGCCCTACATCCAGCGCATCAGCTTTTTTGAGCGCGGCAGCAACGATACGGCGCTGGCCTCCTACGCGGCGGGGCAGCTGACCCTGGTGGCTACCTCCAACGTGGCGGTGGGTAAGTATCGCGCCGAGGGCGAAACGGTGGTAACGGATATCATGACGGACGCGGTCGAGCTGCTGCTCATCAACCACCGAAACGCCGATCTTGCGGATGTTCGGGTGCGCCAAGCTATCGCCTATGCTTTGGATCGAAGCGGCATCATCACCAACGTCTATATGAACCGCGCACAGGCGAGCGATGTTCCTATCGCGCCGGATTCATGGCTGTATGAGAGCAAATCCAAGGTCTACGATTACGATCCGGTGATGGCGGCGCAGCTCCTTTCCGAGACGGGCTGGACGGATGTGGACGAGGACGGCGTGCTGGATCGGGAGGGCGCGTTTACCGATACCTTCTCGCTGCGGCTGTTGGTCTGCACGGGAACGGAGACCGTACGCAGCACGGCGGCGGATATGATCGCCGAGCAGCTTGGCGCGCTGGGTATCGTGGTGGACGTTGTGCCGGCACAGTATTCCTTGAGCGATCCGGACTGCGAGTTCTTGCAAAAGCTCAACGCGGGCGAGTATGACATCGCGCTCATGGGCGTGCGCTTTGGCCGCAACGGCGACATCGGGGCGCTGATCAACGCGACGGGGAGGCTCAATAAGGGACTGTATACCGACGCCGCCATGGAGCATCTGTTGTCTAACCTCCTGCGCGCGTCCGACGAGGCGGCTTATTTGAGCGCCGCGTCCGCGCTGCAGCTGCAATTTGTGGAGGAGCTGCCCTGCATCGTGCTGTACTATAGGTTCAACAGCATCATCCACGCTGCGGAGCTGCAGGGGATGGAGACCCTGCGCGAGCCTTATATTTTCAGAAATATCGAAAAGTGGTATATGTATACCAATTAGAATTGCACAACGAGAGGAATGGAACCAATATGCTTGAAATCGTCGTCATCATGGTGGTGCTGATGCTGGATCAGGGCAGTAAGATCATCGCCGCGGACTGGCTCACCACCCTGCCGGACAGCACCTACCCGCTGATCAAGGATATCTTTCATCTAAGCTACGTGGAAAATCGGGGCGCGGCCTTCGGCATGCTCCAAAACGGGCGCGTCTATTTTCTGATCGTTACGGTGATCGTATGCGCGGCGATCGCCGTGTTTCTGATCAAACGGCGGGGCAAGCTGCATTTTCTGCTGCGCTTCTCGCTTGCCCTAATCGTCGGCGGGGCGCTTGGCAACTTTATCGACCGGGCGTATTTAGGGTATGTGCGCGATATGTTTTATGCCGTCTGCATCAACTTCGCCGTGTTCAACGTGGCGGACAGCGCGATCTGCATAGGCTCTGTGCTGCTGTTCCTCGACTTGATGTTCTTCAAGGGGAAATACCTTTTTGAGGACACGCCGAAAACAGCCATAGAGGCGGAAACAGACGATGATGCTCCTAAGACGCAGGAAATAAACGGCGATACGAAAACCATGCCCGCCGTCAGCACGGCGCGGCAAGAACAAAGCGAGGACGTCGATTGAAGGAGCTGCTCCAAGAAGAGGATTGCATAACGGCGTTTGCCGATCAACGGGGCGAACGTTTGGACGTTTTTTGCGCGCGCGCAAGCGGCGAGACGCGCTCGCGCATGCAGCATATTCTTGACGACGGCGGCGTGACGGTCAACGGCAAGACGGCAAAGGCGAACTGTAAGCTCAACGAAGGGGATGTTGTTTGCATCCGAATACCGGAGCCCGTGGCGCTGCGCGTCGAGGCGGAGGATATCCCCTTATCCATCGTATATGAAGACGGCGATATCGCCGTGATCGATAAACCGCAGGGGATGGTAGTGCATCCAGCGCCCGGCAACGAAAGCGGGACGCTCGTGAACGCGCTTTTGTATCATCTTTCCGATCTTTCGG
>JAQVRG010000229.1 GCA_028701165.1 Eubacteriales bacterium
TTGCTGCTGGCTGACGCCGCGTTCAATACCGGCAAGTATGTGCAGGGCTTCCCCGAGTATGGCCCCGAGCGCATGGGCGCGCCGATCACGGCGTATAACCGCATCAGCACGGAACGCAGCACCGTACACTCCAACATTTACTACCCGGATTACGTTGTGGTCGTGGACGAAACGCTGCTTGCCTCCGTGGACGTAACGGCGGGGCTGAAGGCGGACGGCGCCATCGTCATCAATTCCGGTAAAAAGCCCGAAGAGATCCGTCCCCTGCTCAAGGGCTACGCCGGCAAGGTCTGCACCATCGACGCGGGCAGGATCAGCGAGGCGGAGCTTGGCAAGAATTTCCCCAACACGCCCATGCTTGCGGCCATCGTAAAGGTGACCGGCTTGATCGATCCCGACGCGTTTATCGCGGATATGGAGGCTTCGTTCAAGCATAAGTTTGCTTCTAAACCCCAGGTGATTGACGGAAATATGCGCGCGCTGAAGCGCTCGATGGAGGAGGTACAGGTAGGATGAGTTGGAAAGCCAGTGAAATGACGCCCGACGTCAAGTGGCAGGATATTACGCCGGGGTGCAATATTTTTGAAGGGTCTACCTCCGCCGTTGTCGAAACCGGCGATTGGCGCACCACTAAGCCCGTGCTCGCGTTGGACAAGTGCAAGCAGTGCCTGCTTTGCGTTCCCGTTTGCCCCGATATGTCTATTCCCGTCGATCAGGACGGCAAACGCGGCGACTTCAATTATTTCTATTGCAAGGGCTGCGGCATCTGCGCGGCGGTATGCCCCTTTGGCGCGATTACTATGGTTAAGGACGAGAAGTGAGGAAGGAAGATATGGGAATCAGAGAAAGACTTTCAGGCAATGAAGCCGTTGCTTATGCAATGAAACAGATCAATCCCGGCGTGATGGGCGCGTTTCCGATCACCCCCTCCACCGAGATTCCGCAGTATTTTTCAACCTATGTGGATAACGGCGAGGTCGATACCGAGTTTATCGCGGTAGAGTCCGAGCACAGCGCCATGTCCACCTGCATCGGCGCGCAGGCCGCCGGCTGCCGCGCCATCAGCGCGACCTCCTCCTGCGGCCTTTGCTACATGACCGAAATGCTCTATGTGGCCGCGTCCGACCGCCTGCCCATTACGCTTGCGGTGTCCTGCCGCGCGCTTAGCGGCCCTATCAACATCAATAACGACCATTCCGACGCCATGGGCGTGCGCGACGCGGGCTGGCTGATGCTTTTTGCCGAGACCAATCAGGAGGCGTATGACAACTATCTGCAGGCGATGCGCATTGCGGAAGCTGTGAGCCTGCCGATCATGATCTGTCAAGACGGTTTCATCACCTCCCACGCCATCGAGAATATCGAGCTTGTGGAAACCGAAAAGGTGAAGGCGTTTGTGGGCGAATACAAGCCCGCGCACTATTTGCTCAAGAAGGGCGAATCCATGGCCGTAGGCGCGTATGCGACGCCCGCTTATTATATGGAAGCCAAGCGCCAGCAGGCGCAGGCGATGATGGACGCCCGCGAGGTTGTTTATAAGGTCGGCAAGGAGTTTGAGGCCATGACCGGGCGCGGTTACGGGATGATCGAAAGCTATCAGATGGACGACGCCGAGGAAGCGATCGTCATCATCGGCTCCTCCGCCGGTACCGCAAAGGAAGCGATCAAGCGCCTGCGCGCGCAGGGCAGAAAGGTCGGCCTTGTGAAGGTGCGTGTATTCCGCCCCTTCCCGGTGCTTGAGATCGCCGAAGCGCTCAAAAACGTAAAGGCCTTTGCCGTAATGGACAAGACGGACAGCTTCAACGGCCATTGCGGCCCGATGTTTGCCGAGGTATCCGCATCGCTCTATGCGCAGGGCGTAACCGCGCCCAAGGGCATTGGCTATATCTACGGCCTTGGCGGACGCGACGTGCGCGTTGAGAGCATCGAGAAGGTGTTTGCGCAGCTGGAGCAGATCAGCAAGACCGGCGAAGTCGGCGAGACCTACCGGTACTTGGACGTGCGCGGTTAAAAGGAGGAAAAATGATGAGCAGCGATACTTTGAAAGAAAACGTAATGAGAGAAGAGCGCCTTAGCGGCGGGCACAGAATGTGCGCCGGCTGCGGCTCGCCCATAGCGATCCGCACGGTGCTTCGGCAGCTTGAGCCGGGCGACCACGCGGTTGTCACGGGCGCAACGAGCTGCATGGAGGTGTCCACCTTCATGTATCCGTATACCGCTTGGAAGGACAGCTTTATCCACAATGCCTTTGCCAACGCCGCGGCGACCTGCTCGGGCGTGGAAACCGCTTACAAAGCGCTTAAAAAGAGCGGCAAGCTCGACGATACCTACAAGTTCATAACCTTCGGCGGCGACGGCGGCACCTACGATATCGGCTTCCAGAGCCTTAGCGGCGCGATGGAGCGCGGGCACGACATGGTGTATGTCTGCTATGATAACGAGGCGTATATGAACACCGGCATCCAGCGTTCGTCCTCTACGCCGCACTTTGCCGATACGACGACCACGCCTGCGGGAAAGGTCATCCCCGGCAAGCTGCAAAAGAAGAAGGACCTTACCAAGATCATGGTGGCGCATAACGTGCCCTACGTCGCGCAGACCACCTTTATCGGCAACTTTAAGGACATCAGCGAAAAGGCGCATAAGGCCATCTATACTCCCGGCGCGGCTTTCCTCAATATCATGGCGCCCTGCCCGCGCGGCTGGCGCTATCCCACGGAAAAGCTCATGGAAGTGACCAAGGCGGCGGTGGAGACTTGCGTATGGCCGCTTTACGAGGTCATAGAGGGCAAATATACGCTCAACTATATGCCGAAAAATAAGCTGCCGGTAGCGGAGTACCTCAAGATGCAGGGACGATTCGCGCATATGTTCAAGCCGGGCAACGAGTGGATGATCGAACAGGTGCAGCAGGAAGTAGACAAAAACTGGGAATATCTGCTGAAGTCCTGCGGTCTGTAGACAAAAAGGAACAACGCATTTGCGGGGCTGCGGCATATTTTTTGCCGCAGCCCCGCTTTGTGATATTGTAATCGCATAAAACACATATACGCGCAAATATCTTGCTTTCATTTGATATTGGGCAAAAAATCGACTATACTTTATGCGGGAAAGAAGATATAATCTATTTTGGATACATTTCTAAGATGCGGTAAAGGAGGGAGAAACATGAAAAAGCGGATTTACGCCGTTGCGGCTGTCATAACGGCGTGCGCGCTACTTGCGGGCTGCGCTGCTCAAGCCGAACAGCCGGCGTCTGTGCAGGCCGCGCAGGACAAGCCCGCATTGGTCGGGAATATGCCGGCGTCCTTCCCGCTTGTTTCCGCCCCGCGATCGCTCAAGATCATGATCACCGGCTATAACGGATACGATCAGGAGAACGTCTATGTCTGGCAAGAGTACGAGAAAATGACCGGCGTGGATGTGAAATGG
>JAQVRG010000230.1 GCA_028701165.1 Eubacteriales bacterium
GGCAGCGCCATATAGAACGGTGCCATGTAAAGCTGCACAAAGCCAAAGCCCTGCTCGTACACGAGGATGCCGATCGCCGCAAGCCATGTGGACATCACGACGGACAAAAGGCGCATCTTATCGACGTTGACGCCCGCGGCTCTGGCAAACGTCGGGTTGGAGCCCACCGCCGTCATCGCCGTGCCCGTCTTGGTGTGCAAAAACGCCCACATCGCAAGCGCCAGCAGCGCAAAGAACAGGATCGTGCCTACGGGGATGGAAAGCGTGCCGATGTTGATCTGCCAAAGGTTCGCAAGCGCCTTGTCGAAGTAGCCCTCCAAGGAGATCGTGGTACGCAGCCCCTTACCGGCCAGCCCCCAAACCATCGTGGGGCTGTGATAGGGAAGCAGCAGCCACATCATGCACATGAAGGATACGGACGAGAAGCCCACATAGGTAGCGATCATCATCTCGCCGCCCTTGATCTTGTTTAACAGCCATCCGTAGCCGCCGCCGAACAGGAGCGCAAAAGGCGTGGCGATCAAGATCGCCATCACGAAGCTCATGCGCCCCGTGAAGCCGAACTCGATAGAAAGGGTCGCGCCCAGCAAGCCCGAAATGATGCCAAGGGGAAGGCCGAAGTTTAGCCCGCAGCCCGAATGGATCATCGGGATCATCGCAAGCACCAGCACGGCGTTCCAGCTAAAGCGGTTGATGGTGTTGGTCAGCTGCGTAAAGAAATCCGCGCCAGCGATAGGCGCCATAATGAACAGCAGCATCAGAAACGCGGCGATAATCAAGCGGGGAAGGCCGAAGCTGTCCACGATATCGCGCAGGCGCTCCTTGAGCGTTTTATTTTGGTCTAAGCGTATTTCGTTCATCCTGCCCTCCTCACTTTACCTGGCTGATCATCAGCAAGCCGAACTCTTCCGATGATTCCGTCGCAGGAAGTATGCCGGCGATCTTGCCGCCCGATACGATCGCAATCCTGTCGCAGGTCTGCCGAAGCTCCTCGAGCTCCGAGGAGATCATCACGACCGTGACGCCGTTTTCGCGGTTATAGCGCTTGAGCGCGTCAAGCACGAGCGATTTGGCGCCGACGTCGATGCCGCGGGTAGGCTCGGATACGAAAAGGAATTTGGGCTCCAGCGCAAAGGTCTTGGCTAGGCACACCTTCTGCTGGTTGCCGCCCGACAGCTCCTTCGCCTTCTGCTTGGAGCCGGTGCATTTGATCATCAACTCGTCAATATACTTCTGCGTGACCGCGCGGATCGCTTTTTCGTCGCGCCAGTGAATCAGCCCGCCAAGGTACTTTTTGAGGAATTTGCCCTGTATCTGCATGGCGGGGAAGGCGATGTTCCATTCGAGCGTTTCGTCGAGCAGCAGCCCCACGCCGCGCCTGTCCTCCGAAACGAAGGCAAGCGACGCGTCCAAGCAGCGCCGGGGATTGTTGAGCGGTATCTCCTTGCCGTCGAACACCACCGTGCCGCCCGCCGGGCACAGACCCATCACGCCGTTGGGGATGCCGAGCTTGCCCTGCCCCGCGAGGCCGCCGATACCGAGTATCTCGCCCTCCCTGACGTCGAGCGTAACGTCGCGCACGGTCTCGCCGGACATATCCACCCACAGATCGCGGATGGACATGATGACGTTGGCGTTGGCGTCAAGCTTCACGTCGGCGTTTGCGGAAACGTCCACGTTGCGGCCGACCATCCAGCGGGTAATCTCTTTGACGTCGGTCTCTTTCGCCGGTACGTCCTGCACGACATAGCCGTCGCGCATGACCAGCACCTTATCGCACACGGACAGGATCTCATGCAGCCTGTGCGTGATAAAGATCACGGCGATGCCCTTTTCCGACATCCCGCGTATGGATTCCAAGAGCGCGTCGGCTTCCTTTTCCGTCAGCACCGCCGTCGGCTCGTCCAATATCAGAAGCTTAAGCTGATCCTTGCTAAGCTCTCTTGCTATCTCGGTAAACTGCCTGTGGCCTACGGGCATATTGCTGATCACCATGTCCGCGTCGATGGAAAATCCCATCTTATCGATGGCCTTTTCCGCGCGCGCGTTCATCTCGTTATAATTAAGCGTATTGAGCCGTTCGCCAAAGACCTCTGCAATGACGTTCGTCTTGACCGGTTCCCGGTTCAAGAGGATGTTTTCGGTGGCCGTAAAGCCCGGGATCAGGGAAAACTCCTGATGCACCATGCCTATGCCGACCGCAAGCGCGTCAAAGGGCGTGGAAAACTGTACCTTTTCGCCGTTAATGAGGATGTCGCCCTCGTATCCGCCGGTTTCGCGGATCACATCCATGCCGAAAAGGATCTTCATTAAGGTGCTCTTGCCCGCGCCGTTTTCGCCGACAAGACCCAAGACCTCGCCGGGCTGCAATGTCAGGTTGATATCCGTAAGCACCTGATTCCCGAAAAAGTCTTTCTTGATATTTCGCATCTCCAGCAAAGGAGCGTTTGCATTCATCATATCTGCATCCTATCTAATAAAAAAGGGGAGGGAGGACGAGCCTCCTCCCCTTTAAGAATTGGGGTTTACTTGGTGGTGAAGTACTTCTCGGGAACCTCAACGGAGGGGGTGCCCATGTACTTGCCGGGGTTACCCATGATGTAGGTATCCTGATAAACCAGGAACACGTTGTCCAGCTTCACGCCGGTTTCGGCGTTGGTGTAGTTGGAGCCGTTCCAAGCGGCCTTCGGGGAGAATACCTGATAGGCCTTGGAGATATCGTCGATGTCGCAAAGCTCGCTCTCGCCGTTGATGACGTTCATAGCGTGCTGCGCAAGACCCGCGGATACGGTGTAGCCATAGGAATAGGCCCAAGTGCCGAACTTGCCGGCGCCGCCCTTTTCACAGATCGCGGACTCGACCTTGGCAAGGATCTTCTCGAAATCGCCGGCCTCGGCGGTGAGGTCAAGACCCAGCGCACCGGGATAGCCCATCAGCGGGGAGGGCAGGTCGGCTTCGATAAAGAATCCGCCGTACTCGAGCAGCTGCTTGAGCAAAGGCTCGGTGTGCGCGTCGTTGGTGCAGAAGTAAGCGGCGTTCTCGCCGTACTTCTCTACCCATTCGGGAACCTTCTCAAGGATGTAAGCCTGCGCGCCCGCAACGCCAACGTCGGACGTGGGATCGGGAGCGGTTTCCAGCACGAAGGTCATGCCCATCTCTTCGCAGGCTGCCTTCATGATGGCGACACGGCGGCTCATGGTCTCATAGGCCATGTGGCGGGGGAAGGAAATGTGCACGAAGGTATCGCAGCCCAGCTCGTGCGCGGTCTTGATGATGAGGTAACCACGGGCGACGAAGTCGTTGTTGCAAACGACGTCGGCCGCGCTGCCGATCTCGGGCAGATCCTCATGGGATTCGCCTGCGAGGCAGAGGATGTCGGGACGGCGTTCCTTGATCTGACGGAAAGCTTCGGTCGTGCCGGGAACAGCC
>JAQVRG010000231.1 GCA_028701165.1 Eubacteriales bacterium
TTGAACCGGACGATCAATGCAACGTCTGCGACGTCCATGTAGATTTCATGTTCGGAACCGAGGACATGGAAATCACAGCCACGTTACTTGACGGCACGCAAACGCCCATCATGCGAAACGGCGTTTGGGCGTTTTAACGTACATTTTGGCGAAACATCGATAGAAGCCAAACATTTTCCGATAAACGGCGTATAAAAAAGCAAAAAGAAGGAGGAAATGCAACAATGAAGCAGGATGAAAAAAGCAAAGAAAACCCCTTGGAAGAAGCCGCACCGCAAGTCGCTCTTAAGGACGCCCTTCTCGAAGAAAGAGACACGGATAAGGTCAACGGTGGAATACTTCCTTTTCCTATGCCGTCCCATCCCCCTGAAGAGCCCGTATAATGCAGGCAATACCCAGCAAGAAGAACTGTCCCAAGTACGCTTGAGGATCTTACGGAGGAACGAGAAATGGAAAACAATTTCGAAGGCATGGAAACAAGAAAGATCATTAAAATGACAAGGCACAAAGCGGAGCTTCCGCTTCGAATCATCGCAATCGCTTTATCCTGCATCATCTTTATCTTGATCGGCTTTGTAGCGCAGGCTGCACAAAATGACGTAGCCGTGCAGGAGGAGCTTGCAACCATGCTTGAAGGCGAAGACGAAAGCACTGCCGCAATCGCTGAAACGATCGTCGCTCTCGGTATCGGCTGTTCCATTGTTATGATAGGCGGTCTTGCCTTGGTTTTGCTATTTGCGTTTTATAAGCAATATGCACAGATCATGTCCTATTCTATCAAGGTCACGCCGACAAATTTCCCGGAGATATACGAAAAGGGCAAAGAATTTACCGAAAAATTGGGATTGAAGAAGATGCCGGAAATCTATGTCGAGCAGGACAACGGCGCGCTCAACGCCTTCGCAACCTACGTTATCGGAAAGCGCTACGTCAAGCTCAACGCTGAAATCGTAGACGTGGCTTATTTGGAGAATAAGGATTTTGATACCGTTTTCTTTGTCATGGCACATGAATTCGGACATATCTATCTGCATCATGTCACGCTGCTATACAATCTCTTTGTCTCTGTGGCGAAAGCCATCCCCATCTACGGGCCGCTGCTTTCAAGAGCGCAGGAGTTTTCCGCCGACAGAGTAGGTCAGGCGCTGACCGATAATAAAAACAGTGAGAAATGTATGGTCTTGATGGCCGGCGGCCGGCATTTATACAAGTATATAGATATCAACGATTATTTAGCGAGTGCTGCGGCTAATCATAACGCCCTTGAACGGTTCTCCAGATTTATCGTTAATCTGTTGGCCTCGCATCCGATCACGCCGTTCCGCACCGCCGCGATTATGGACCCCGATCGAAAAAGCGGACGGCTGCTATAAACGGTTTAGCAGAAACAAACGAAACAGCCTAACGTATACAACCGAGGCGCTCCTTGAACGGAGCGCCTCGGTTTATCGGCAAAGGTCATTCGTCCCTGCAAACCGATTACGTCTTCCCAATAGCTACATACACATGATAACGATAAGCATGCTCGTTATGCACACTTCCAAAGCCACGGAAACAGCCAGCATATTTCCAATAACGGCGTCCTGTCGCCTCCCGCCATCCTGTATATACATATCGATAACGTTCAAAGCGGCATACATGCGCCTTACGGAGTTGCTCATATCCAAGCCGCCAAAGCCTTTCTGCGCCTTGAGGTAGTCATCGGCTTCAATAACATCCTTCACGATAGTCTCCGCGTCTATATCGAGCATGGAAAGCAAGCCCAAAGACGCCAGCTCCTGTCCGACGCCCAGTTGATGTTTTTCCGCTTTTAAGCCGTCATATATCGCTTCAACCTTTCTGCATTTTCCCTCCGCGTCGTTTTTGTTCAGGGAAAGCACATGACATAGCGCTTGCACGGCGTTAGCGTTAATGCCGCCGAATTTTTCCTTTAATATCGGATAGCAGCGATCCGCTTCTAAAATAAGGGCGTCTATGTCGGCGCCGGATACGGCCAGCAAGGCCGCAAACGGTATATCCTCATCTCCCGTCAGCCATTTATGCGTTTCCTTCATGCGCTCGTATATCTCTTTTGTTTTTTCCGCAAAATACGCAGCGTCCTTTACCCCGCCATGATCGCATAGTATCATTGCCGCGAGCAGTTTATATTCGGAGCCTATCCATTTGCTTTGGTTCAACGCCTGATAAACTGCCTCTATGTCCGAATAATAGGTTTCCGGATTCTCTGCAATCGCCATTTTACAAAGCAAGGGCAGCTTGATATTTCCGCGAAATTCCGAAAACGCGCCGGAACGGCTTTTCAGTATGCGTTCGCACTCCTTTAATGTATCGGCGTCGGCTTTTTGTCTCTGTCCGCTTAAGTACATGCTTCCGGCAAGCGCCATAAGCTGATCATCCCACTTGAACGTATGCTTAATAATGTCACAATTTTCAACAAATTCTTCGCATATACCCTGCAATGCCGTATTCATATTTTTTCTCCCTTGCGTGTCTATTTTTGTGCTTGACGCTTGATTCAACCGCGTCAAATGGATCGCACGATTCTATGATACATATAAGTATATATTAAAAACATGCGGGGTGCAATAATGACTCTGTCTTACCAAGCTTTGATACGCCATCCTGCAGAACTTCTTAAGATATAATGCTAATCAATTTTCTTTGACGTGCGGAGAATATGACCGAAAGCCCAACGGAGCGTTGGTTGTGTTTTTCAGCCGTTCTGATAGAATATTCGATAAATAAGCTGTGGTTATTATGCTATGAAAAGAGGATACGATAGTATGAACGCGGATAAGCGAAAGCAACTGATCAACGATTATAAAACCAAACCTTCCGTAGGCGCAATCTACGCCATCGAGTGCAGCGGTAACCAACGCCGCATCATCAAATCGACCGTGGATATCGGCGGCATTAAAAGCAGATTTCAATTTGCGATGTCCATCAAGGGCAGCCCCGACCCAATGCTCAACAACGAATGGGCGCAATACGGTTCGGAATCCTTTTCGCTTATCGTTCTTGAAGAGCTGAAAATGAAGAAAGATCAAACGTCAAGGGAATTCGCCGACGATATGAAGCAGCTCTACAAGCTGTGGCTCGAAAAATCCGACGAAAACGAGTAAAAGGATATGGATATGGATATGGATATGGAAAAAAGCATAGTCATCAACCGTTTTTTGGACGAAGAGGGAAAGATCGTACAACTCCCGCGCAAGCAAGACCCGAGGCGTGCGCTGCTGGAATATTTAGCTTCGAAATTTGAGCCGGACACCGTGTACACGGAGCATCAGGTGAACGCCGTATGCGAGCAATGGCATACCTTCGGAGACTATTTCCTGCTGCGGCGCGAGCTGGTGGACAGCGGGCTATTAAACCGCGAGCGGGACGGCTCCAAATATTGGCGCGTGGCGGAAG
>JAQVRG010000232.1 GCA_028701165.1 Eubacteriales bacterium
AGAGCGCGGCGCCAAAGGTGAAGGGGGCGAACGCGCCGAAGGCGTCCCATAGCAACCCGGCGATCACGCTTGCGGGCAGCAGCGCGACGCCCACGAGCGTGGCGTGCAGCCCAAGCATTGTGCCCTTAAGGCGCGAGGGCGCTATTTCCGCAATGAACGCGCGCTCCACACCCGCTACCATCGCGGTGTAGAATCCGTACAGGATGAAAGCCGACAGCATCATAACTTTGGATGAAGCGAAGGCAAAGCATAGATACACGAGCGCAAAGGTCGCGTAGCCAAGCACCAGCACGCGTTTTCTCCCGATGCGATCCGAACGCTTGCCAAACGGGATGGAGAAAAGCGCCGCCACAAGGTTATAAACGAAATAAAGCAATATCACGTCCGTATCGGAAAAGCCCGCGTCCATCGCGCGCAGAAGCAGGAACGTGTTGGAGGAATTACCCAGCGTAAACAGGAACGCCACGAAAAGATACAGCTTGAGCCTTCCGCCCAGCTCGCCCGCGTTTTTCCAAAAACGCTCACGCACCGTCGTATTGCGCTCTACCTTCTTCTCCTCTATAAAGGCGAACATCAGAAGCGCTAAGAATACGGGGATGACGGAAAGGGCGAAGATGGTTTTGTAGCTGTTCTGTCCTATATTTTGAAACAGGAGGAACGCAAGAAGGATACCCAGCGCCGAACCCGCCATGTCGAGCGCCTTATGGATGCCGAACGCGCGCCCCATATGCGCCTTATCCGCACTTTCCGACACCATCACGTCCCGCGGTGCTGTGCGCACCCCCTTGCCGAAGCGGTCGATCAAGCGCGCGATCAAAATGCCTGCCCATGAGCTGGCGAACAGCAGCGCGAATTTATAGAACAGGCCGGCAGCGTATCCGCAAAAAGCGATGGGCTTTTTATGCCGGTATTTGTCGCTGATATAGCCGCTGAACACCTTTAAAAGGCTTGCCGCACTCTCCGCGATCCCCTCGATCACGCCCACAAGTGTCGGCGTTGCGCCGAAGGCCGCCGTAAGGTAGATCGGGATCAGCGGATACACCATTTCGCTGGACACATCCGCAAAAAAGCTCACAAGCCCCAAAAACAGGATGTTTCTCAAACCTTTTTTTACCAGCGCATCCTTGCTTTCCATGATTTTCGCCTCGCTTTGACACCTAGTATAGCACGCCGCGCGCATGCTTTCCATATCTCCGGCCGCCTATGGGAAAATGGTTGCAAAGCGTAGCGAAAGCCAATATAATATTTGCAAATAAAAAAGAAAAGGATAGGGGAGGATACGGATATGGGCTTTTTAAAGAAGCTTTTCGGTATCGGCGTCACCGCCGGCGCAACCGTCGCCGCCGTGCGCGTATCGGACAAGTATAAGGAGAACAATCCCAACGGCGTGCAGGACGTTAACGGCGACGGCAAGGTGGATTCCAAGGACGTTATGATCGAGGTCAAGAAGGCCGCAAGCGAGGTCTATAACGAGGCGTCCGCCAAGATCAAGGAAAAGACGCCGGAATATAAGGAAACCTTCAACAACACCATGCAGCAGGCCAAGGATAAGGTCAACAGCGTGGTGGAGGATATCAAAAACTAACGCATGTTTTTGCCGGTAAGCGCGGCGCATCTGCGCCGCGCTTGTTTTATCCTTTGCGGCGGTATGCTATAATCATATGGCATAGATCGAATAGAAGTAAAGCATAGGAGGCGTTTCATGGATAAGGTTCGCATCATCGAGATCAAGGAAAGCATATTTGCCGATAATGACGCTAAGGCGGCGCAGATGCGCGAACGGCTCAAGGCTGAAAAAACGTTTCTGCTGAATCTGATGTCCTCGCCCGGTTCGGGTAAAACCACTACGCTTATTCAAACCGTGGAGCGTTTAAAGAACGATTTTCGCATGGGCGTTATGGAGGCGGACATCGATTCGGATGTGGATGCGGCCAAGGTTGCGTTGACCGGCGTCAAAACCATACAGCTTCACACGGGCGGCATGTGCCATTTGGACGCGGGCATGACGGAACAGGGACTTATGGAATTGGGCACGGCGGGGCTTGACCTTGTAGTGCTGGAAAATGTCGGCAATCTCGTGTGCCCGGCGGAATTCGATACGGGCGCCGTTAAAAACGCCATGATCCTTTCCGTTCCCGAGGGGCATGACAAGCCGCTCAAATATCCGCTTATCTTCACCGTTTGCGACGTGCTCATCATCAACAAGATCGACGTGCTTCCCTATTTCGATTTCGATATGGACAAGGTGACGGAATACGCGCATATGCGCAACCCCAAACTCAAAATATTCCCGATTTCCGCAAAAACCGGCGAAGGCATGGATGCGTGGGTCGATTGGCTCAAGGGCGAAACGCTTCGTTGGAATCAAAACGCGTAACGGCGGCAATAGGAAACCGGCTCCGGCATTTCGGAGCCTTTTTTGTTGCGCACGCTTTTTTATGACGGTTCATAAATTGATAGTGACACAACACATCCGCACCTCGGCGGATTGCGCATAAGCATTTTGTCACGCCGCCCGGTACGCGGGCGGCTTCACCACAGAAAGGTGAGAAAGGAGTAACCATGGCTACAACCATTACAAACCAAGCGAGGCTGCAATTCACCTATGGCGGAACCACAGCGACGGCGGCCTCCAATATAGCAAGCACCGTCATGCAAGGCCCGCTTGCCGTAACCAAGAGCGTATTGGAAAGCGCATACCAAAACGATAGTGAATTGACCTACATCGTTAATCTAACCAACAGCGGCGCGGCAACACTGACAAATATCTTCGTCATCGACGACTTGGGCACCTATGCGCTAAGCCCCACATTATCAGTGACGCCGCTTACTTATATCGGCCCGGCGCAGCTCTACATCAACGGTGTGTTCAGCAGCGCGCCGACCCCTTCGCCCGGCGTCAATAACATTGCCTTTATCGTTCCCTCCCTCGCGGCGGGTTCCACCGCAATGCTTATCTACAACGTGCAGGTGAACGGCAAGGCCCCCTTGGATGTTGGTTCGGAGCTCACCAATACCGTCACCGTGAGCGCGGCGGGCTTGAACGAATCCGTGAAGGACAACGCTACGGTCCCCGTCGACGCCTATGCGGACGTCACGATCCTCAAGAGCATGTCGCCCAACCCCGTTACCGACGGTTCAACGCTGACCAACACCTTCACCATACACAATTACGGGAATACGGAAGCCACGGACGTGGTATTGACAGACACCTTCAATCCCGCGATGCAGAATATTGCCGTTACCGTAAACGGCACCGCGCTTGCACCGGAGGATTACGATTATGATGCGGGCGCCTTTACGCTGCCCGGCGCCGCTTCCAGCTATACGCTGTCGATACCCGCCGCTGACTTTACACAGGATACGGCGACCGGCGAGGTCACC
>JAQVRG010000233.1 GCA_028701165.1 Eubacteriales bacterium
TCTTATTCGACCCCCAATAGGCTGGGAATATCATCAATACCAGAACAACCAGCATGGTGATCAAAAGCGAATAGGTCAAGCTTCTGATCGCCGTTGTGACCTCGCTGATGGGTTTGATCATAAAAACGGCGCCGATCACCTCGCCTTCCTCCGAATAGACGGGATCGCCTAACACAACCCCTGCGTCTTCCGCGCCGCCTTCCGTGTTGTAAAGGCTCTTTCCTTCTAATATGGACGGAAGCAGCAGCTTGGTCGCTTCGATGTTGCTGTCGTTGGCTTTGTTGTCCTTCGGGTATACGAACAGATGTCCGTGCGCGTCATAGACATACAACGACGCGTCCCAAATACGATAGTTAGAGCCGACCGCGCGCGCGTAGCTTACCTGCGTGATTTTGCCCTGCATGTAATCCGCGGTAAGATCGGCGACATATTTTGCACGCGGCGCGATTTCCTGCGCTTTGATCTGGGAAAATACGGATGTGCCGACGTAATTAAATATGAGCGCCGTCAGCGCGGCACTCAAAAAAATCGTCAGCAGGATCAGCCACATCATTTTAAAAAGCAGCGATCCCTTTTTCATACGTCACCCGTTTCGAATTTGTAGCCAACGCCGTAGACGGTGCGGATGCCCCAAGGCACATGATCCTCCGGCAGCTTTTGCCGGATGCGCTTGATCTGCGTATCCACAGCCCGCGTATCGCCAAAGTAATCGTAGCCCCAAACCTCGGAGAGTATCTTCTCCCTGTCGTAAACGCGTCCGGGATGGGAAGCGAGAATATAGAGCACCTCGACCTCCTTGGGCGTAAAGGGGACGGATTCGCCGTTGACGCGCACATCGTAGCTGGATATGTTGATTTCCAAACCCGGAAAGCGAAGCACCTTCTGCGGGTCTTCCTTCGCGGCGGTGAAACGCCGCAGAACCGCCTTGACACGAGCGACCACCTCGCGCGCGCTGAAGGGCTTTACAATATAATCGTCGGCGCCGAGCTCCAAGCCGAGTATGCGATCGATCTCCTCGCTTTTCGCGGTAAGCATAATGATGGGGACGCGGCTTTTCGCGCGAAGCTCGCGGCAAACCTCCGTGCCGGATTTTTTCGGCATCATCAGATCGAGTATAATCAAATCGGGATTCAACAACGCCGCCTTGTCGATCGCTTCCTGCCCGTCCTCGGCCGAAGCGACGGCGAAGCCGTCGTTCTCCAAATAAACGCTGAGCGTTTCATGAATGATCGACTGATCGTCGCAAATCAATACAAGCTGCTTGCTCATAGTCTCACCTCGCTGCCAGTATTATAGACGCTCTGCCGCTTTGGCGCAAGGCGGTTGGTGAAACTGTCATAATTGTACGAATTTTCGTCATATTGTATTTTCGCTTCCTTACGGAGTATGGTATAATGAACGACATGAGAAATTTGGCTCTTGTAAAACGTTTCGTTATGCTTTTGCTTGTTCTGTGCATGCTTTCCTGCACGGCTTGTGCGAATGTGGTTTTCAATGCGGACGCGGCGGCGTCCCCGATTTGCATTAATGAAGTCATGTCCTCCAACACCCATACGCTCGTGGACGACGCGCTCGGCACGCCGGATTGGATCGAGTTATACAATGCGTCCGACAAGGCGGTTGATCTTTCGGGTTACGGCTTAAGCGATAATTTGAAGGAACCGCATAAATGGACATTCCCCGCCGTCACCATACAGCCGCGCGCCTATATGCTCGTTTACGCCTGCAAGCAGGACGCGGATATGTGCACGGGCTTCGCGCTCTCCAAGGGCGGCGAATCTATTTATCTTACCGACAATTATTACAATATGCTGCAAATGCTGGATGTTCCGGCGCTTGAGGCGGATATTTCCTATGCGCGCGACAAGGACGGCGCGTATGGCTACTGCGCAAGTCCCACGCCGGGCGCCGAAAACAGTGAGGATATCGTCAAAGCCCTAACCGACATCCAATACGCGGGCAGCGATTCCTTGCGGATCAGCGAGATTCTGCCGCGCAACACAAAGACGCTTGAGAGCGAAAACGGCATGTATTATCCCTATGTGAAGCTTTGCAATACAGCCTCGTCGCCTGTCTCGTTAGCAGCCTTCTGCCTTTCGGACAACAGCGCCGATCCCATCAAATGGCAGATGCCGGACGTTACGGTTGCCCCCGGCGGTTTTGCGACGGTGTTTATGTCCGGAAAGGACAAGAACGACGGCGAGCTCCACGCCTCTTTCAAGCTGGGCAGTACGGATGATACGGTCTATCTTAGCGACGTAAAGGGCGTTATCTTAGACAGCATGAGCTATGATCCGGCGCTGCTTGACGATATCGCTGTCGTCGCAAGCAATGTGTACACGGCATTTCCTGCGCCCTACGGCGAAAACGACACGCGCACCTTTACAAATACAGCGCCCGTTGAGTCTGCGGATATCGTTTTGCTCAACGAGGTTCTCGTCGATAACCAATACAGCATCGCTGATGCAAGCGGTGATCGCGTCCCTTGGGCCGAGCTTTACAATACGACCGGAGAGCGCGTATCGCTTGAAGGGTATTGTCTTTCAGACAATGCGGACGATCCATTGAAATGGGCTTTCCCCGCGGAAACGGCAATTGAACCGAACGGCTATTTGTTGGTGTTTTTGGATGGTAAGGATCAAAACGACGGCGCGCTTCACACGCCCTTTACCCTATCCAAAAAGGATGGCGCGCTGCTTTTTACCAATAAAAACGGTCTGCTGACGCAGCGGATACAGATCGATCCGGCTATAGGAAAGAACATAGCCGTAGGGCTGGACGAAAACGGCCGTATCGCCTATTTCGCAACGCCGACGCCCGGCGCAAAAAACAGCGCGCACGCATTTGAAACGATGGGCGCGCTTACCTTGCCCGATCCATCCGGCGTGTATATCTCCGAGGTTTGCGCGGTAAACCCCGCAAAGAGCGGCAAGGCGGATTGGATAGAACTGCATAACGCTTCCGGCCATGACGTCAATCTCAAGGGCTGGCGGCTGACGGACGACCCGGACGTGCCGGACGCGTTTACCTTCCCCGATCTATCCCTTAAGGCGGGCGGCTATTGCAGCGTTGAGGCAAACGGCGATCAGGAGGGCGTTACGGCGCCCTTTGGCATATCCAATACCGGTGAAACGCTGCTGCTGTTTGACGATGACGGCGAAATACGCGACGTCTTTTCTACCGGCGTGCTGCGCGCGGGCGTAACCTCCGGACGTGCGGGCGGCAATACAGAACGCGTTTTTTTCTCGACCCCCACGCGCAACCAAGCGAACGCCGAAGCTGCGCTGCCCGGATATGCGCAAGCACCGGCATTTAGTGATATCACCTTATACCATGAAGACTCGTTTTCTTTACAGCTTACCTCTCAAACCGCCGGCGCCACG
>JAQVRG010000234.1 GCA_028701165.1 Eubacteriales bacterium
AAAAGAATGGCTTGACCTGCCATCTGGGCGCGAAGGTGACGGAAGTGAAAGCCGACGGCGTATGCTACGAAAAGGGCGGCGAAGCTTTGTTCGCCCCCGCCGACAAGGTTCTTCTCTCCATCGGGCGCAGGGCGAATACCCGCGACATCGGCTTAGAGCGTATCGGCGTGGCGATTGAACGCGGCGCGATCCTAACGGACGCGCAGCTTCGCACCAACCTGCCCGACGTTTACGCCGTAGGCGACGTCAACGGCAAATCCATGCTCGCGCACACCGCGTACCGTGAAGCCGAGGTCGCTGTCAACACGATCCTAGGGAAGCAGGACTGCATGCGCTATGACGCCATTCCCGGCGTGATCTATACAAATCCCGAGTTGGGCGCTGTCGGCGAAACGGAAGCCTCCGCCGCGGAAAAAGGTCTCGCCTTTGACGTTGTTAAAATTCCCATGCGTTTTTCCGGTCGGTATTTGGCTGAAAACGAGGGCGGCGACGGCATACTCAAGCTGATCGTCGATAAGGAGAAGCAGACCGTGCTGGGCGTGCAGGCGCTTTCCAATTATGCCAGCGAGTTTATCGCCACGGCCGTCACCTTTGTGGAAACGCAAATGCCCTTGGACGCCATCAAAAAGATCGTCTTCCCGCACCCAACCGTAAGCGAAGCGATCCGCGAGGCGATATTCCAGTATTGAAGCGTTACAACCGACTACGAACTGTACGCACCTCCGCCGTACAAAACGGTTTGATCTGCGCGCATTTCAATATATCAGGAGGACAGTTATGCAACCCGTTGAAACCAAAGCCATTACCACCATCCGTATCCTAGCCGCGGAGGCTATCCAAAAGGCCAACAGCGGACATCCGGGTCTGCCCATAGGCGCCGCGCCCGCAGCCTATACGCTGTGGAAGCAAATGAAGCAGGACCCTTCCGATCCCAACTGGCAGGGGCGCGACCGTTTCGTGCTCTCCGCAGGCCACGCGTCCATGCTGGAATACGCGCTGCTGCACCTGTTCGGCTATGACCTTTCCATGGAGGATATCAAGGCCTTCCGTCAATTCGGCAGCAAAACGCCCGGCCATCCGGAATACCGCCACGTCCCCGGCGTAGAGACCACGACCGGACCTCTCGGGCAGGGCTTTGCGATCGCTGTGGGTATGGCGATGGCGGAGACGAAGCTCGCCGCGCATTTCAACCGCGACGGCTTCCCCGTTGTAGACAACTACACCTATGTGCTCATGGGCGACGGCTGCATGATGGAGGGCGTGGCAAGCGAAGCCGCCTCCTTGGCGGGCGCGCAGAAGCTTGGCAAACTCATTGCGCTTTACGACAGCAATAACATCACCATCGAGGGCAATACGGACATCACCTTCACAGAGGACGTAGCCATGCGCTTCCGCGCTTTTGACTGGCATGTGCAGGAGGTCAAAGACGGCGAGGACATCACCGCCATCGCCTCCGCCATCGACACGGCAAAGGCCGTTGCGGATCAGCCATCTCTCATCATCGTGCATACGGAAATCGCGCACGGCACGCCAAAGGCCGGTACGGCGAGCGCGCACGGCGAGCCGCTTGGCGAAGACAACATCAAGGCCATGAAAGCATTCTATAACTGGGACTACGCGGAATCCTTCACCGTACCGGAGGAGGTAAAGGCGCATTTTGCGTCCCTCCGCGCGGCTTGCAAGACCGCTCGTGACGCTTATGACCAGATGTGGGCTTTCTATTGCGCCAAGTATCCGGAATTAGCCAAGGAATGGGCAGAATGGCACAGCGATGCGCTGCCAGCGGCGCTTATGGAGGATGAACGCCTTTGGAATTGGGAAAAGCCCATGGCGACCCGCGCCGCGTCGGGTACGGTGTTGAACGTACTGGCGGCGTATTTTCCGAACATGTTCGGCGGCAGCGCCGACCTTGCGCCCTCCAACAAAACCGAGCTTAAGGGCAAGCCCTTCTTCTCGCCCGCATGCAGGGACGCTGCCAACATCCACTTTGGCATACGCGAACTCGCAATGGCCTGCGCTTGTAACGGCATCCTGCTCTACGGCGGCTTGCGCGCGTTTTGCGCCACCTTCTTCGTTTTCTCCGACTATGTAAAGCCTTCGCTGCGCTTATCCGCCATTATGAAGCTCCCCCTGTTGTTTATCCTCACGCATGACAGCATCGGCGTTGGTGAGGACGGCTCGACCCATCAGCCCATCGAGCAGCTTGCGGCTTTACGCGCCGTGCCGGATACGCTCGTGTTCCGCCCCGCCGACGGCAAGGAGACCTCGGCTTGCTACCTCGCGGCGCTCCAAAGCGGTCTCCCTTCTGTTCTGGCGTTATCGCGCCAGAATCTCCCGCAGTATGAAAACAGCGGCAAGGCCGCTATGAAGGGCGGCTACATCCTACAGGATTGCGCGGGCAAGCCGGACGTTATACTCCTTGGCACCGGCAGCGAGGTAGAGCTTTGCATGAAGGCCGCCGCTATGCTTGCCGATAAGGGCAAGAAGGCGCGCGTTGTGTCCATGCCCTGTATGGAACTGTTCGAAGCGCAGGACAAAGCGTATAAAGACGCCGTGCTGCCCCTGGACGTTCGCGCCCGCGTAGCCGTGGAGGCCGCCTCCTCCATGAGCTGGTATCGCTACGTCGGTTTGGACGGCGCGTGCGTCTGCCGCGACGAGTTCGGCGCGTCCGGCCCCGCAAGCGTACTCTTTAAGGCATTCGGCTTCACGGCGGAAAACGTCGTCGCTGCCGCCGAAAAGGTCATGGCATAACAAAAAACACAACATGCCAAAGCGCCACCGCATCGCGGTGGCGCTTTTATTGCTGTATTGTTCCGTTTAATCCTTGCTGCGCAGGAAGCTCGGCAGATCGAGATTGTTCTTTTCGCGCGGATTGTATGAGGTCATGGGGATATCCTTCTTGGTAAAGTGCGGCGTTACGTCCTCGCCATCCGGCAGCGGAGAGGTATAGTCGGGCTTCTTCTCACGGGAACGATCCCAGAAGTTACCGGAGCGCCCAACGTTGGGCGGGTCTTTGATCTCCTGCTGCTTCTTGGGCTGCTGTGCCATGGGCTCGGCGGCGGGTTCGGCGCTGACCGCCTTGGGTTTTGCAGGTCCCGCTTCGGAATCGAAGCCCGTTGCAATGACGGTGATGCGCACCGCGTCGCCAAGCTCCTCGTCGATGCCCGCGCCCCAAATGATGTTGGCTTCCGGATCGGCGTACTCCTGTATGAATTCCGCCGCGGAGGAAACCTCCAACAGGCCAAGGTCGCTGCCGCCCGTAATATTCATCAGCACGCCGCGCGCGCCGTTGATCGTCGTTTCCAGAAGCGGGCTGGCAATCGCCTGCTTGGCGGCTTCCATGGCGCGCTTTTCGCCGGAAGCAAGGCCGATGCCCATA
>JAQVRG010000235.1 GCA_028701165.1 Eubacteriales bacterium
CTTGGGCGGGCGGGAATACCTTGACCGCGACGATAATGATCACAGCCGCGATAATGCCCGTTACCACTAATACAAGCAGCATGTAGCCTAAGATCTTGCCGAGCCGCTTCATATCCATCATGCTGCCTACGGCGTTTGCGACGCTTACGAACACGAGCGGCACCACGACCGTGAACATCAGATTCAGAAAGATGTTGCCGAGCGGTTTGAGCTTAACGGCGGCTTCTCCCATAGCAGAACCGATAATACAGCCAATGATGATCGACGCAAGCAAGATGATGGGAAAACGGTAATTTTTCCAAAATGTCTTTTTTGCCTCCATTTTTATACCCCTTTCAAAAATATAAAGAGATTCCATGCTTCTGCTCTATTATCATAGCACGCTACCCATGATTTTTACCATGTATATATTACGAAAGAGTTGGACTTTATTGCACGAATCGCGTCGGGAACTTTTATTTGTGCACCTTGCCGGCGCATGGTATAATATGGCTTGCTATGAGTAAGCATCGTATCCAATCGGTTGACGCGCGCTCGATAGGGGCGGCGCTTGGCGTTGAAGCGGGAGATTATCTGCTTCGCGTCAATGGCGAGCCTATAGAGGACGTGATAGACTATGAAAGCCTTACGACCGAAGAAAAACTGATTCTCTCCATGGAGACCGCTTCCGGCGAGCCGTATGAAGCGGAGGTGGAGAAGGACGCCTACGAGCCGCTTGGCTTCAATTTCGAAAGCAGCTTGATGAGCAAGCTGCGCCCCTGCAAAAACCACTGCGTGTTTTGCTTTATCGACCAGCTCCCAAAGGGCGGACGGGAAACGCTGCATGTCAAGGACGACGACTGGCGCTTATCCCTGATCATGGGCAATTATATCACGCTGACCAACGTGGACGAGGCGGAATTTGAACGCATGATCAAACGGCGCGTAAGCCCTCTTTATATCTCCGTGCACGCGACAAACGGCGAGGTTCGCAAACGCATGATGAACAACCCGTCTGCGGATAAGATCGTAGAAAGGCTGACGCGGCTCAAACAGGAGGGTCTGCGTTTTGACGCGCAGATCGTGCTCTGCCCCGGACTAAACGACGGCGACGTCCTTGCGGATACGCTGGATACGCTCTACGCCTTGCAGCCCGCGGCACAATCCGTTGCCGTTGTTCCGGTGGGCTTAACCAAGTTTCGGGACGGGCTGTATCCGCTGCGTACGCTTACCAAAGAAGATGCGCGCACGGCCATCCGTCAGATCGAAGCGGTCGCCGCAAAAAGCAAAGCGCTGTACGGAACAAGCTTTGCTTATGCCTCGGATGAGATGTATCTGATTGCACAGCAGCCGCTTCCGCCTTATGAAGCGTACGAGGATTTTTTGCAGATCGAGAACGGCGTGGGGCTTCTGCGCGCGTTCGAATATGGCTTTCACGAGGCGCTGTCCGAACAGAAGCCATTGGCGCGACGCGTCGCCGTCGATACGGCGTCCGGCGTTTCAGCAGCTCCCTTTTTAGCCTCTTTGTTCGAAAAGCTCGGCGCGTACGGAATCGATGTGACCGCGCATGCCGTCTTAAACCGGCACTTTGGAGAAAGCATTACGGTAAGCGGGCTGGTCACGGGAGAGGATATCCTATCCCAGCTAAAAGGAAAGCTGCAAGGCGAAGCGCTGCTGCTTCCCGCCACCATGATGCGGGAAAACGACACGACCTTTTTGGACGGTACGACGTTATCCTCGCTCTCGCAAGCCTTGGAAAAGCGCGTGTTGCCCATGCCCGCCGCCGACGGCGCGCAGTTTATAGAAAAGCTGTTCGCATATTTTCAGTAAGGAGAAAAGCAGAATGTCAAAACCCCTTGTGGCCGTGGTTGGCCGCCCCAATGTAGGAAAATCCACTTTTTTTAATAGGATCGTAGGCAAGCGTATCGCCATCGTGGAGGATACGCCCGGCGTTACGCGTGATCGGCTGTACGCGGACGCGCAATGGCTGACGCACGACTTTACGCTCATCGATACGGGCGGTATAGAGCCTGTGAAGGATGATGTGATCTCGCGGCAGATGCGGGAGCAGGCGCAGCTTGCGATCGACACCGCCGATGTGATCCTGTTCCTCGTAGACGGGAGGGAGGGCATTACCTCTACGGACGAAGAGGTCGCGCATATGCTTCGCAAAAGCAAAAAGCCCATCGTATTGGCCGTCAATAAGGTGGACGCGCCGAAATTCGAGGATTCCGCTTATGATTTCTATTCCTTGGGCATAGGCGACCCCATCACGATCTCGGCGGAGCAGGGTTTAGGTCTTGGCGACCTTTTGGATGCCGTAACGGCGTATTTTCCGGATCACGAAGCAGAGGAAGTATCCAATGTGACCAATATCGCCGTGGTCGGAAAGCCGAACGTCGGCAAATCCAGCTTGGTCAACGCGATCCTCGGGCAGGAGCGCACCATCGTAAGCGATATTCCCGGCACCACGCGCGACGCGATCGATACGTCTTTTGTTTATAACGGCGAGGATTTCGTTTTGGTCGATACCGCCGGTATTCGGCGCAAACGCTCCATTGAGGAGGAAAGCATCGAGCGCTACAGCGTAATTCGCTCTTTGGGCGCCATACGGCGCGCCGATATCGTCTATATCGTCGTGGACGCCGAGCAGGGCCTTTCCGAACAGGACGTGCGTATAGCCGGGTATGTGCATGAAGAAGGGAAAGCTTCTGTGCTGGTGGTAAACAAATGGGATCTTATTGAAAAGGATACCCATACCATGGAGGAATTCAAGAAAAAGCTTATCGTAGACCTCGTGTTTATGGACTATGTGCCTATGCTTTTTATCTCCGCAAAAACGGGACAGCGCGTGAATAAGGTGCTGGAAACCGGTATGCAGGCTTATGAGCAGAATTGCAGGCGCGTGACCACCGGCACGCTTAACGATGTGCTCGCAGAAGCCGTTTCCATGAACGAGCCGCCCTCGGACAAGGGTAAACGCTTAAAAATCTACTATGCCACGCAGGTATCCGTGAAGCCGCCAACGTTTCTTCTGTTTGTAAACGATTCGGCGCTGATGCATTTTTCCTACAAACGGTATTTGGAAAACTATTTCCGCAAAGCCTTCGGGCTTAGCATGTCGCCGTTGCGCGTGATCGTGCGCACGCGCGGCCAAAATGACGAAATGAAATGAGGGATGGGCATTGAAAATCTTGATGTATCCGCTGTGTATTTTAATAGGCTACGCGCTGGGGAATATCCAAACGGCGATCTTGATCAGCAACGGCCTTTTTAAGGACGATGTGCGCCTGCACGGCAGCAGAAACGCGGGCACCAACAATATGCTGCGCGTTTTTGGCAAGCGCGCGGGCGCGTTCACCTTTGTCGGCGATTGCCTTAAAGGCGTGCTCGCGG
>JAQVRG010000236.1 GCA_028701165.1 Eubacteriales bacterium
CATGGACGAAGCCTTCATCCGCGCGCTTTCCCCCGCGCTGCTTGGCGCGACCTATGAAAGTGTTGCCATAGCGAACGCCGTCCGCCGCCTCGGAAACGATATGGCGGCGGATATAGCAAACTGGCTCGAGAAATTGGCGTTATAGCAAAACAGCCGCGATAGGCGGCTGTTTTGTACGGTTCTCCTTCAGATCTCATGCTGGCACTTGTAACTGCCGCACATGCTCTCATCGCACGCCTTGCCGTTGTGGCAGCCCTCCATGGGCTCGACGTTGATGCTGTGGAGCTTGCACATGTTTTCACTGCCGTCGAAATGGACGCAGCTACTCACGTTGCAACCGATGGTTTGGTTGCCTTTGTTGGTGCTGGACATAAAAGATGACCTCCGTACAATTTGAATTTGCGCTTGTTTGCGCATCTTTAGTTTGCGCGGAGGCCGCTTTTTTATTCGATCGATTTTTCGCGCGTCCGTCCCACGTTTAGAATATCCGATACGCGCAGTAGAAATACCGCTCCCAATAATCCGTGCGGAAGCTGCTCGAATAGACGCAGCCCTTGGTGGAGCCCGCGTGTACCATGCTGCTGTTGTCAAGCGCGATGGATACATGTCCCTTGGAGGAGGACATGCGGAATACCATGATATCGCCCTTGCGTATGTCCTTCATGGAACTGATCTTGTTATATTTGGATACGGAGCGCCAGTTTTTGCTGGTCATATAGCCCTGCTTGACGCCCGCCTGATTCAAGCACCAATACACGAAGCCGGAACAATCGAAGGTGTTGGGGCCTTTCGCGCCCGTTACATACCGGCTGCCCTTCTTGGAGAGGGCCACGGAGATCAGCGTATCCAAGCTGCCCGTGGTGCTGCCGCCGCTGTTGGAAGAAGAACCGCTGCCGCCGGCGCTGCTGGAACCGCTCGTGGAACCGCTGCCGGAGGAGGAGCCGCTCGTGCCCGGCAGCTTGTAGCTGGAGGACGGACCGTGCGGGTCGTCGGAATTGATGGCGGCAATGGTCTTTCTGCCCGCCTTGCCGTCGCCCGTCAAGCCGTTGCGCTTTTGAAACGCCTTGACGGCATACTCCGTATCGCTGCCGTAGTACCCGGTCGTTTTCTTCAAATAGCCGAGACTCACAAGCTTTTTTTGAATACGGCTCACGGAGTCGCCCGCGTCGCCTATGGTCAGCGCGTTGGGCTGCGCGCCGCTCGAAAAAAGCGCGGCCTTGGTGGACGGGCCTACATAACCGTCCGCGATCAAGCCGTTTTTTGACTGGAAAAGCTTGACAGCCGTTACGGTATCCTTGCCGAAGTTGCCGTCCGGCTCCGTCATGAGATAACCAAGGCGTTCCAGGCGCTCCTGTATTTTTTGCACGGCCTCGCTCTTTTCGCCGTAGGTCAGCGCCTGCGCAACCGCCTCCTCGCTATACAGCGCTTCGTAGGTGCTCTCGCCTACCATGCCGTCCACGCTCAAATGGTTGCGCGATTGGAATTTCTGCACGGCTTGCTCCGTCACGTCGCCAAAGTAGCCCGTGACATTGCCTTCCTCCAAATAGCCAAGATCGATAAGGCGTGTCTGCAATTCCTTGATATCCGTACCCGATACGCCCAGCATCACCTGATAGGGCGCCGCCTTATCCGACATCAGCAGCGCATACTCGGACATCGTTAAAAGCCCGTCCACGGGCAGGCCGTTGGTGCGTTCAAACCGCATCACCGCGTCCTCGGTATACGGCCCGTAGAGCTCGGTAGGCTCGTCGTAATCCATATAGCTTAGCTCCATCAGCCGCATCTGAATGGCGCTGACCTCTTTATCCTCCACATCCCTGGCAAACTGCTTGGGCGTGGGTTCGGGCGCGGGCGTCGGCGGCGGCTTGGGAAGGCTCAGATCCACTACGCCGTCTACAAGCTCCTCTTCCAAACGAAGAAGCGCGGGTTCGACGGGCTTGTCCGCCTTTCCGCCCGACGCGATAAGCAGCGCCGGCACGGCAATAAGCAGCAGCAGCGCAACGCCGCAGCCTACAAGCGCCGCGGGTTCGCGTCTTCTAAGCTTTTGTGACAAGCGCAAAAACCAGCCGTGCATACCGCCACGCTGTGTAAAGCGCAAAAAAGCAAGCCTTATTCTCTTGGATATGCGGCGCCAAAGCAAACGGCAGCTCCGCAGAAAAGCAGCGAGCCATGATTTCATAGGTTATAGTATAGCAAAGCCACCGCCAAAACACAACTGAACAACCTGTGACAAACCGAGGTTGTTCAGCATGTTTCCGCTAAAAATGTTTGGTATGCGCTCCAATTCCGACGTGTTTTGGAGAAAGTCGCCGCTTAGCGCTTGCGTGGCCGCAGCTTGTAGATGCCCAGCATAAGCAAAGCAAAATAGACCGCCATCAGCAGCAGGGTGATCCACGGCGCTTTGGGCGCCAAGCTCACCAACAGCAGTACGGGAAGCGCAAAAAGAATCGCAAAGCTGCTGCCCAGTATCAGGTTGTTGGCAGCCGGCGTCTCCAACTGCGGATCGATCTCGCGCAGCAGCAGCACGCCGGAGCTTATCGTGCCCGTCATCATGCCGTACATGGACATAAGCCCCTCGTAATAGTAATCGGGATAGACCTTTTTGCACAGCCGCTGCAACAGAAGCAGCGTCAGCACGCCGCCCGCAAGAGACAGCAGCGCAAACGGTACCCAAAGGCCCGTAAGATCCCCGATATCGATCGAGGCGATGCCCGCCACGATCATCACGTCAAAGCACAGGCCGCTGATGCGGCTTAGCAGATAGTTGTTCTGATACTGCCGAGTAATGACCCGGCCTTTCGTAAGCGCCTTGATGATCTGACGCACCAGTATGGCGAGCGCGGAGCCCACGATGAAGTTAAAGCCCCAAAGGAGGGTGGAAAGCATATCGTACATGCCCGGCGCGGCTTTTTTCAGCAATGCGCACAGTCCCAGCGTAACAAAATACGTCAATAGATACACCATGCAAACCATAGCCATTTGCAGGGAGAGCCTGTCGATGGATTCGGAAATCGGCACCTCGCCCATATCCTGAAAGGTATCCACCGTGACCGCATCCGCAAAACTCTGCGAGCCGCCCCGTATCTTGCCTTTGCGCGCCAGTATGTTCAAATATGCCACGCCCACGATGCAGGCGCAAAGATAACCGGACGCCGCTATCGCAAGGCCAAAGGAACGCCCGCCCACAAAGCCCAGCGCCTCGTAGGTGGAGCCGATGTTATTGGCCTGCCCCGGCCCCTGCCCGTAGCCCATGGGCAGCAGAATGCCCGCCGCCTTGAAAAGACCCGGCATAAAGGTATACGCAAGGAACATCGTGATCAGCAATCCCGCGATACCCTGTATCAGATAGCAGCATACGATGATCATGCCGCT
>JAQVRG010000237.1 GCA_028701165.1 Eubacteriales bacterium
TTTGGCTGAACAGATCGTCCAAGGATACCTTGGAAAGGTTCTTGAGCTGCTCCGCCTTCTGCTTATCACGGCGCTCCTCCGCCACCTGACGGGAGAGCTTATCGATCTCGGCCGCGTTCATCACGTCGCCCGCCGAGGGTACCTCGTTGAAGCCCAGCACGGAAACAGGCGTGCTCGGCCCCGCTTCGGTAACGCGCTTGCCCTTATCGTCGATCATGGCGCGCACGCGTCCGTAGGTCGTGCCCGCAACGATGGGGTCGCCCACCTTGAGCGTGCCGTTTTGTACGAGTACGGTGGCGATGGGGCCGCGCCCCTTATCCAGCTCCGCCTCGATGATGGTGCCCTTCGCCATGCGGTTGGGGTTCGCCTTAAGCTCCAGCACGTCCGCCTGCAAAAGCACCAACTCCAGCAGCGTGTCCAAATTGATCTTCTTCTTCGCGGAAACGTTGACGCAAATGGTATCGCCGCCCCATTCCTCGCTTACCAAGCCCTGCTCGGTCAACTGCTGCTTCACGCGATCGGGGTTCGCGCCCTCGCGGTCGATCTTGTTGATCGCCACGATGATGGGAACGCCCGCCGCCTTGGAATGATTGATCGCCTCAACGGTCTGCGGCATGATACCGTCGTCCGCCGCCACAACGAGGATGACGATATCCGTCACCTGCGCGCCGCGTGCGCGCATCGCCGTAAACGCCTCGTGACCCGGCGTGTCGATGAAGGTGATTTGGCGGTTGTTGCACATCACGGTATAGGCGCCGATATGCTGCGTAATGCCGCCCGCTTCGCTTTCCGTTATGCTGCTTTGCCGAATGGCGTCCAAAAGCGACGTTTTGCCGTGATCGACATGACCCATGATGGTGACCACCGGCGGACGCCCGACCAAATTCTTTTCGGCGTCCTCCTCCTCGCTCGCTTCGGCCAGCACATCCTCGAAGGTCTTCGTAAGCTGCTGTTCAAGCTCGATATCATAATCCGCCGCGACCAGCGCACAGGTATCAAAGTCGATCTCCTGATTGATGGTAGCCTTCGTGCCCAGCAAAAACAGCTTTTTGATGATCTCCGCCGCCGGCTTGCCGATCTTCTCGGACAAATCCTTGACGGTTACGGTTTCGGTGGTTATTACGGCTTTTTCAATCACAATCGGCTCCATCTTATGCGCAGGCTGTTGGTTTTGTTTGCGTTTTGAGCGCCTGCGGAAATTCTCGTCTTCATACCCGGTCGGCGCGGCTTCCCGTGCCAGCGTCTTTTTGTTCTTCGCCCTTGGGTTTTCCTCCCGGCGCGGCCTGTTATCCTTTGCGCCTACCGTTCGAGCCTGCGGGCTTGCCTTATACCCGTCGGCGGCCATGGGCGGTTTTGCGGGAGCTGCACCGGGTCGCGGCGCTCCCGCCGGGCGCTGCGGCTGTGCCGGACGCCCTTGCTGCGGTGCGGTCTGCCTTTGCGGCCGATCCGCACGCGGATCGTATCCCTGCGCGGTCTGCCCTCTGGGCGCTGGGCGCTCGGGTGCGCGCGGTGTGCGCTCCGCCGGCCTCTCGGCGGTGCGCGCAGGCGCCTTAGGCGGCTGTTTGACCGGCTCCGCCGGCTTCTCCGCCGTTACGGGCGGTTTCTCAACGGCCACCGTTTCCTCCACGGGTTTCGGTTCAGCCTTCGGCGCCGCGACGGGCTCAGTCTCCGTTTCATCCTCGTCCTGTTCGCCCACATGGAAAGCAAGATGCCCTTCCTGCGCCAATACCTCGCGCAGGCGATCCGCTTTCTCCTTTTCGATGCGGGCTTTTCGCTCCGCTTCTTCCTTTTCGGCTAAACGGCCTTCCGCGCGCTTAACGCTTTGCAGGCTGGCGCTCATATCCGTCTGCGCCTGCTTGATGCGTTCAAACAGCGCCTGCGCCTGATCCTGAAGCTCCTTCGCCGCGTCCGTGATCTTTACTTTTGCCATCAATCAACACCCCCGTGTGTTTTTTGCAGAATCATGCGGGCGAACCCGCCGTCCGTGATCGCCGCCACCTTGCGTCCGTAACGCCCTATGGCCGCATCCATATCCTCCACGCACAGGCAGGGAATCCCGCCCCTTGCGCACATACCCTCATACCGAAGCCGCGTAACCTCCGACGCGCTCGCGTCTACCGTCACAAGCAGCGCCTTACCGCTTTTGACCGCCTTTTCGCAGGCGAAATCTCCCGCCGCGATCTTGCCGGCTCGCTGCGCAAGACCCAACGCGCTGCAAAGCGCCTCATTCCTCACGCATTTGCTCCTTCAATACCGCGAATACTTCGGGCGAAATGGCGCAATCCAGCGCCCGCTCCAACGCCCTTGTTTTCTGCGCGCGCTCCAAGCATGCCTCGTTGTGGCACAAATACGCGCCGCGCCCGTTCGCCTTTCCCGTCCTGTCGATCATGACGGCGGGCGGCGCTTCCTCCGTACCCGGCGTGCGCACCACGCGCAGCAATTCCTTCTTAGGGCGCATCTCTCTACAGGCCACGCACATGCGCATGGGCGTTTTGCCGCTCATGGGCTACGCCTCCGTCTCGGGCGCCGCGTCCTCGCTCACGGGATCCTCCGCAAGCGCCGCCTGCGCTTCCTGTTCTTCGTTATAAGCCGCCATTTCCTCCTCGGCCTGCGTCTGGCTCTTGATGTCGATTTTCCACCCGGTAAGCTTCGCGGCCAAGCGTACGTTCTGCCCCTCCTTGCCGATGGCAAGGGAAAGCTGGTTATCCGGCACGATGACCTTCGCGGCCTTTTCGCTCTCGTTGATGTATACCATCAGCACGCGGGCGGGGCTTAAGGACTTAGCGATATAAACGGCGGGATCGGCGTCCCACTCGATAATGTCGATCTTTTCATTGTGCAGCTCGCTTACGATGCGCTCTACGCGGATGCCTTTTTGTCCCACGCACGCGCCCACGGCGTCGACCTGCGCGTCGGTGGAATGCACGGCGACCTTGGTGCGGACGCCCGCCTCGCGCGCGATGGACTTGATCTGCACAACGCCGGTCTGTATTTCGGGAACCTCCAGCTCAAAAAGGCGCTTCACAAGGCCGGGATGCGTACGGGAAACCAGCACCTGCGGCCCCTTATTCGCCTTTCGCACCTCCAGCACATAGACCTTCAAGCGATCCGCGTTGTTGTAGGTCTCGCCCGGGATGACCTCGTTGGCACCGATCAAACCGTCGGTTTTGCCAAGCTCCACATACACGCCGCCCTTTTCCACGCGCTGCACGATCGCGGTAAGAACCTCGTTTTCCTTCTCCACGTATTCATCGAAGATGACGCCGCGCTCCGCCTCGCGGATGCGCTGCACCACGACCTGCTTGGCTGTCTGCGCCGCGATCCGGCCAAAGCTCTTGGGATCGACCTCT
>JAQVRG010000238.1 GCA_028701165.1 Eubacteriales bacterium
ACCGCGACAACCTCGCAGTTATCGTAGTTTTCCTTAAGCCAAGGGATGATGATGGACGTATCCAAACCGCCGGAATAGGCCAGTACGACTTTTTTGATCTTTTTCATTGTTCTATCCTCCATGTATTATATGAATATTTATGTTTGTTTTATGTATAATAATGCAGTCATGCGCCTTTGTCAATACCCATTCCGTTCTTTTTTCGGGAAAGCTTACTATATAATGAATGTTCACGTTTTATTTATGGATTATCATTTGCCAAACACCATGGGGTTGTCGTATAATACCGTCATAGTGGATACATGGGCGTTTTTCGCCCGCACGAATAACCATAGGAGCGTATGATAGTTATGAAGAAAATCTCCGGGCTTATAGCCATGGCGCTCATCGCCGCACTGCTGCTGACGGGCTTTGGCTGCGCGCCGGCACAGACCCCCGTCCAGTCGAATGATCAACCCGCCGCGCCCGCCGCCGACACAGGCGTTACCATCGGCGTTTGCCTGTACGCGCGCCGCTCGCAGGCCGACAAGGACGCCGAATCCGGCATCCGCGACGCGGCCGCCGCGCACGGCTTCAACTTGATCGTGGAGGATGCGGATTCCGATCCCGAACGCCAGATCACGCATATGCAGTCCTTGATCGATCAAAAGGTTTCGGCGATCCTGATCGCCGCGGCGGATTACGATAAGCTCGCGCCCTCCGTGGAGGCTGCGGCAGCGGCCGGCATCCCCGTGATCGCCTATTATCAGGAGGTCAACACCGACAAGACCGCAAGCTTCATCCATTTTGATTACGCGGCCGACGGCTCCAAGGTCGCCGACTGGCTCATCGATTACGTCAATACCCAGATGGGCGGTACCGCCAAGGTCGGCATCATCGACTTCGCAAGCTGCACCACCATCTGTCAGCGCCGCCTCAAGGCGCTTTACGAGGATGTTACCGCCGCCTGTCCCGGCGTGGAATGGACCGCCAAATTTGACGGCAACGGCCGTAAGCCCCAATCCATGGACGCCTGTGAAAAGATATTCAGCGCGGCGCCAGATACGCAGATCCTCATCGTGGTCAACGAGGACGCCGCCGCGGGCGCCAAGATCATCACGGAGGACTTGAAGAAGGAGAACGTCATCATCGTAGGCAACGCCTACAGCGACGTGATATTTGAAGCGCTGGAAGCGGACGATCCCCTGTTTAAGGCATTCTCCGCCGATCCTTATTACGACATGGGCGCTGCCGCCGTGGACGCCGCGGCTTCCGTGCTGGAGGGCGGCGAAGTGCCCGCCGAGCAGATTTTGGAATGCCAAATGCTTTCGCACGATACGATTGGCGGTTACGATTGGCGCGCCATCGCCGCCAAGCGCGGTTAACCCCGTTTTTAACAATTTGAGCAAGGGAGATAGAATATGAGAGACGATGTAATCTATTTTGACAATGGCGCGACGAGCTGGCCCAAGCCTCCGGAAATGGGCGAAGCCATGATGCACTTCCTCACCGAGGTAGGCGCAAGCCCCGGGCGCAGCGGCCACACGCTGGCCGTGGAGGCCGGGCATATCGTATACAGCTGCCGCGAGAACCTCTGCAAGCTTTTTAACCTCAAGCATCCCCAGCAGATCGCTTTTACCAAAAACATCACCGAAGCGCTCAACATCGTATTTTTCACGATCCTTGAAAAGGGCGACCATGTGATCACTACCAGTATGGAGCACAATTCCGTCATGCGCCCGCTTCGATATCTTGAATCGCAGGGCGTGATCGAGCTGACCGTCGTGCAGGCGAATCCCGAGGGCGTTTGCGCCGTGGAGGATTTCGCCGCCGCCGTGAAGCCCAACACGCGTATGGTCGTGGTCAACCACAGCTCCAACGTCACGGGCACGCTGCAGGACATCCAAGCCATCAGCAAGGCCTGCAAGGCAAAGAAGGAAGACGTGCTTTTCGTTGTGGACACGGCGCAAAGCGCGGGCGCGTATCCCCTCGACGCGGAAAAGATGGGGATCGACATCCTCTGCTTCACCGGCCATAAGAGCCTGCTAGGGCCCACGGGCACCGGCGGCGTATATCTGACGCCCGCCGTAACGCCCCGTCCCTTCATGCACGGCGGCTCCGGCAGCAAATCCGACATGGAGGTGCACCCGCTGTTCATGCCCGACGTTTGGGAAGCGGGCACCATCAATATCGTAGGCTTGGCTGGACTCAACGCGGGGCTTGAATACCTGCTCAAAACCGGCGTTGCAAACATCCGCGCCCATGAGATCGCCGTAACGCAGCGCTTTATCGACGGCATCAAGGATCACCCGATGGTAAAGGTCTACGGTCCTTTGGACGCCAATCAAAAAACGCCCGTGACCAGCATCAATATCGAGGGAATCGTGTGCTCCACCGTAGGCACGGAGCTCAACGACGCCTGCGGCATCATGGTGCGGACAGGCCTGCATTGCGCCCCCGGCGCGCACAGAACGATCGGCACCTTCCCCGTAGGCTCGGTACGCTTCTCCTTCGGCGGTTACACGACGCCCGAGGAGGTCGACGTCGGCATCAAGGCGATCCGTGCGCTTGCGGACTATGCGGCGGAGCAGAAGGAGGCTTAACATGGAACAACAGCAAAAGCAGCAGATCGGCGTGGTCACGTTCTTTTCCTCACAGCACGCCATGAGCGCCGAGGAGGCGCTAAAGGCCAAGGGCTATCAGGTCAGCCTTATGCCCGGCCCCAAGGATATCAGCCCCAACTGCGGCGTCGCGCTGCAATTCGAGCCGGAGAAGAAGGCGGAGGTGGAGACTATATTAAAGGAAGCGGACGTTCTGTTTGAGGCGGTGCACCTTTATACCCCCGTGCAGGAAAAGAGCCTGCTGAAACGGCTTTTAGGCAAATAATACCGGAGGAAAACATGCGCTTTAAAATCAACGCTATGGCAGCGGGCATGATCATCGCCGCCACTTCTGTGCTCGCGCAGGTGCTGTTCACCTTCGCGCCGCCCGAGGCGTACGGCATCTGCCTTGTATGCCACGGGCGCGACATGTTCGCGCAAATCGGCCGCGCGCTCTTTTCCACGCCCATCGAAATGAGCGAGATCGCGCGCGAGGGCCCCATCGTCACGGTGTTCGGCATTCTGATCGGCGCGTTCGTCGCGGCAAAAACCAGCGGGGAATTCCGCTTTCAGTGGGTGGAATCCAAATGGTTCGCTTTTATCGTGGGCGCGGTCGTCGCCATCTGCGCGCTGATCGTATCCGGCTGCCCCATGCGCATTCTGATCCGCACAGCCTACGGCGAGCTCAACGCATTTTTCGGCCTGCTCGCGCTCATACTCGGCTGCGTGTTCGGTACGCTTCTGCTTAAACGCAAGGGCAAAGG
>JAQVRG010000239.1 GCA_028701165.1 Eubacteriales bacterium
CGCCAAGGCGACGGAACGCTTGCACAAACGGAAGAAAACACCGGCGTGTGGGCGTGGAAGTGCCCCAAGGTCAACGGCGAGAGCAACTATGTCGAGGTGCGCGGCGACGTGCGCTTCGCGGACGTTGATTTTGCGTACGTTCCGGGCAAAACCGTGCTCCACGACATCACGCTCTACGCAAAGCCCGGCCAAAAGATCGCGTTTGTCGGCGCTACGGGTGCGGGCAAAACCACGATCACGAATTTGATCAACCGCTTCTACGATTTGCAGGACGGTACCATCACCTATGACGGTATCGATATCAACCGCATCCGCAAGGCGGATCTTCGCGCGTCGCAGGGCTATGTTTTGCAGGACGTCAACCTCTTTACGGGTACGGTCATGGAGAATATCCGCTTTGGCAAGCCCGAGGCCAGCGACGAGGAGGTCGTGCGCGCGGCGAAGCTTGCCAACGCCCACGATTTCATCATGCGCCTGCCCGAGGATTACAATACCGTGCTCAAGGGCGACGGCAGCGGCCTTTCCCAAGGACAAAGGCAGCTTCTTTCCATCGCGCGCGCGGCGGTGCTTGATCCGCCCGTGATGATACTGGACGAAGCCACAAGCTCCATCGATACCCGTACCGAGGCGCTGGTGCAAAGGGGCATGGATTCGCTGATGGAAGGGCGCACGGTGTTCGTAATCGCGCACAGGCTCTCTACCGTCAAGGACGCCGAGGCGATCATGGTGCTCGAACAGGGACGCATTATCGAGCGCGGGAACCACGAGCAGCTCATGGCGATGAAGGGGAAATACTACCAGCTTTACACCGGCCTTTTGGCCTAAAAGGCTCAAAAAACGGTTGCAAAGTATGCGTCCGTACTTTATACTGATATTTGGATAAAATTCCAAGGGTATGTGTTTTCAATTTCGGGCAACCGAAATCAAAATACGGCCTGTCGTCACTCCACCCCCATGGCGGCGGGTACGAAAAGAAAGAGAGGGTTTTTACCGCAGCGGCTTGCGGTGCGGCAGTGTGGAGACCTGTCGCAATGCTTCACCGATTATTCGGGAAGCGAGGCGTTCTACGCGGAGGCGTGTTCGCCAGAGCCGGGAACTATGGCAAGTCTGAAACTACGCAACATCAAGAAGATCTACCCCGCGACACCGGAAGACAAAAAGGCCCGCAAGAGAGAAAAGGCCGAAGAACCTGAAAAGAAGAACAATCTACAGATTACCGACGAGGGCGTTGTGGCGGTGCAGGCGTTCGATCTTGACATCGCGGACAAGGAATTTATCGTGCTGGTCGGCCCCTCGGGCTGCGGAAAATCCACCACGCTGCGCATGATCGCCGGCTTGGAGGAGATCACCGAGGGCGAATTGTACATCGGCGACCGTTTGGTCAACGACGTTGCGCCCAAGGATCGTGATATCGCCATGGTTTTCCAGAACTATGCGCTGTATCCGCACATGACCGTTTACGAGAACATGGCGTTCTCTTTGAAGCTTAAAAAAGCGCCCAAGGACGAGATCGACCGCAAGGTCAAGGAAGCGGCCGAGATCTTGGGCATTACGGAGTATCTCAACCGCCGTCCCAAGGCTTTGTCCGGCGGCCAGCGCCAGCGTGTCGCTATCGGCCGCGCCATCGTGCGTGAGCCGCAGGTCTTTTTGATGGATGAGCCGCTTTCCAACTTGGACGCGAAGCTTAGAAACCAAATGCGTGCGGAGCTTATCAAGCTGCGCCAGCGCATCGATACCACCTTCGTCTATGTTACCCATGACCAGACCGAAGCTATGACGCTGGGCGACCGCATCGTCATCATGCGCGATGGCTTCATTCAGCAGATCGGCACGCCGCAGGAGGTGTTCAACCATCCCGCCAACCTGTTCGTCGCGGGCTTCATCGGCACGCCGCAGATGAACTTCTTCAACGACGCGCAGCTCGTACGCGACGGCGACGCATACTTTGTGGAGCTGAACAAGTGCCGCGTGGCGCTGCCCGCGGATAAGTGCGCAACGCTCAAGGCAAACGGCGTGGAGAGCCGCAGCGTAACGCTGGGCGTGCGCCCCGAGCATATCACGCTTTGCGGCGCGGGCGAAGGTCTGCATGCCGCCGTGGACGTATCCGAAATGATGGGCTCGCAAATCCATCTGCACGTCAACATGGACGGCAAGGACGTGGTTATGGTGCTCAACACCGTTGATCTTCCCGAGGAATATAAGCAGGGCTTCCGCTTTGGCGGCAGCATCAACTTCATCTTCGGCGGCAATGTGGCGCATGTCTTCGATGCGGAGACCGGCGACAATCTGCTCTAAACCCAACCTAAACGGAGAGGACGGTCAAGCAGGCCGTCCTCTTTTCTTTTGCGGCGGGATTGAACAGACAGGCAAAAACATATATAATAGAGCATATTCTGCATAACGGAGGACATGCACTATGCGTATCGCGCGCTTTATGCTTCAGGATCGTGTATTCTACGGCGAGCTTAGAGGGGATGCGGTGTATCCCGTCGAGGGCGCGCCCTTTGACGGTCTCGCCTTTACGGGCGAAAAGCTTTCCCTTGCCGAGGTGCGGCTGCTTGCGCCCTGCACGCCGTCAAAGGTCGTGTGCGTGGGGAAGAATTACCGCGACCATGTTGCCGAGATGGCGGACGGCACGGCTGACGTGCCCGAAGCGCCGCTGCTGTTTATCAAGCCCAGCACCTGCGTGATCGGCCCCGGGGAGGAGATAATCTATCCCGCGTGCAGCGAGCGCGTGGATCATGAGGCGGAGCTGGGGGTTGTGATAGGCAAGACCGCGCATAACATAGCGGCCGGCACGGCGCAGGACTATATTTTCGGCTATACCTGTTTAAACGACGTGACGGCGCGCGACATCCAAAAACGCGAGGGACAGTGGACGCGCGGCAAAGCGTTTGATACCTTCTGCCCCATAGGGCCGTGGATCGAAACGGCGCTTGACGCGCAGCACACGGGTCTGCGCTCCCGCCTCAACGGTAAGCTGCGGCAGGATTCCAACACGGCGAACATGATCCATTCCATCGATAAGCTGCTTTGCGTGATGAGCGAATGTATGACGCTGCTGCCCGGCGATGTGGTGGCGACCGGTACGCCCGCGGGCATCGGCCCCATGCAAAGGGGCGATGTGATCGAGGTGGAGATAGACGGGATCGGTACGCTTGTCAACACCCTGCGATGAAGATTGACAAGGCGCGCGGCGCGTTTTATTCTTATAGGAATTGATTTTTACTACATTCCACGGGGAGGAATCTATGCTCAAGCTTCATGATGAGGGCGTTTACCGTGTAAACGGCGCGCCGTGCGCTGCGGCGGACATAGCACCGGACGCGGGGCGGGAAAACAC
>JAQVRG010000014.1 GCA_028701165.1 Eubacteriales bacterium
GTGCAAGGGCTCTATCCTCCTGCATCTTGACGCGGGCAAAACCAGTTACCGCCTCGTCGGCGACGGCGTGGTCGGAATCGGCCGCGATTTCATCACCTATGAAGGCGTCAGGCTTAATAAGCGCGTAAGCCTTCAATGGGCGCTAAAGGATTTCTATAAGACCCCCTTCAACTCCGGCACGCATATGGAGATCCCGGGCGATGAAGAACCGCGTACGGCGCTGGTGACGGAAAACCGGCAGCTTTTGCAAAAATACATATTCGCCGTTGACGCGCTTTACGACCTGCGAGAGGCGGAAGCTACAAAAGCATAACGACGCGCTGCCCCTCAGAAAGGGTTTCGGGCAGCTCCGGCGCGATGGAGCGGATGGCGGTACGCGTGGTGTCGTACCGCTTTGCTATGTCGTAAAGCGATTCGCCCTCCCCCGCAAAGCATACCATTAAGCCGGAAAAGGCCGGTTTAGGCGCGCATTCCTCCACGCCGGTGACGACCTCCGCTTCTTCGGTATGGATCGTGCAAAGCTGCGCGCAAAGCGTAAAGGCGATTTGCAGCGTACGTCCCGCGCCGCCGCATACGGGAAGCGCCGTCACGCGCGAAAGCACGGTTCCCGCGTCCGTGGGAACGGGAATCTCAAAGGGCAGCGCTTCGGTAAACACGAAACGCGTGCCCGACGCGCTTTCATACACGACGCGCACGTCGAGAATACCGATGAGCGGCGCCCCGTTTTCCGGCGCTTCCGTCACCGTCGCCTGCGCGAACGCGCACAATACGCGCGCCGCCTCGGGCATGCTTTCAGGTATGCCAAGCGTTTCCGAGAGGCTGTGCCGCAAATACAGCACGGACGCGTCGCGCACGGCGCAAAGGGATGTGCGCACAGCCTTGAAGGGCATGCCCGGCGCATAAGCGTCCAGCGGCAGCGAAAACGTTTGCGCGTGCTCGGCGTAGAGCGTAAGCGCAAGCTGCGCTTCCACCGCGAGAATGCCAAAGCCCTCCCCCACCGCGTGCACATGCAGCGCGCAAAGCTCACATTGCCCTTCCGTCGCGGCTTGCGGACAATCCATTTGCACGCTGAAGGGCGCTTGCTGCATGCTCTGGCATAAAGCGCCCGCGTCGTTTGCACTCAGCATGCAGAGGTAGAGCGTGCCGCTGACCGTGGCGACGCCCGATACCACGCTTACATCCTGCAAAAGCGCCGCGCCGAAGCAGGCGCGCACAGCATCGATCCCTTGCGCGGCAATTTCCTCGCGGATATCCACCGTGTCCCGCGCCGCCACGCTGCGGCGGGACAAGCGAAGCTCTTGACGCCGGCATTCGACGCCCTCGGACGCGTCGAGCGTGCGGAGCGCGCGCGTGCTCAGCAGCGCAAGATCCAACTGCACGACCGCCGTGAAATGAATGCTGCCATCCTGCAGCGACAGCGCAAGCTCGCCAAGCGCGCAGGCGACGCGCGCCTCGTCCGCCTTCTGTTCAAGCGTGTGCGAAAAGGGGGAGCGCGCGAGAAAGGAAAAGCTTTCCTCCCCTTCCTCGCACAGAAGCTCTACGCGCACGTCCCCCAGAATCCGGATGCTGTCGCCGCATTCCACCGTACAGCGGCCTATATCGCCCTGCGCGCCCAAAAGCGCCGTACAGCTTCTTCCCGCAGGCAGCGGAATATCCCCCTCAATCGGAACGGAGAGCTGCTCCCGCCCCGCGAGCGTTTGTACCATCTCGTCCTTCCAACGCAAATCCATATTTGATCCCTCCCTCGGGCATAGGCCTATAAGCTATGCCTCGCTTTATGCGTATGAGGGATAGTATTTCATTATGCGTTGTATATTTTTAACACTTGACATTTCTCGCCCGCGCGGATTTGAAATGCGGGGTAAAAGCGCGGGGTTTTCCACTTTATCCACCGGGTTATCCACCAAAGTGACGTAAATAAGGGCTTCGCATTTGTGTAAAAGTATGGCGGAAAAGTGGCGAAAACGATTCAGCGGGTCATCGTTTCATGAAATGATAAACCGCGCGAAAATTGTTTTCGGATTTGCAAAGTATCGTTTTCAGGATACTTCGCGTATGGGATGCTGCGCGCTTTTTTCCCGCGCCGCGTCCATGATGAGCTTATCCGCGACAAGGGCGATAAATTCCCCGTTGGTGGGCTTATCGTTGCGCGAATAGATATTGTAGCCGAATACCTGATTGATGTTTTCGATCTTGCCGCGCGTCCACGCGACCTCGATGGCGTGGCGTATGGCGCGTTCTACCTTAGATGCGGAGGTGTTGAAGCGGCGGCCGATTCCGGGATAAAGCTCTTTGGTAATACGGCTTGTTAGATCCGGCTCGTAATAGACCATGCGTACGGCCTCCCGAAGATAATGGTACCCCTTGATATGCGCAGGTATGCCGATGATCAAAAATATGCAGGTGATCTTTTCATCCAGTGTCTTGGGGGGCGCGGAAAGGGTGGTCACGGGTGAGGAGCCTTGTTCCAGCATGTCGAGCACGCGCTTGAAGATCGCCTCGGGCTCGGCGGGCTTGACCATATAGTAACGCGCGCCTAAGGTGCATGCGCGGCTGACCATGTCCTCGTGGCGCATGGCGCTCACGATCAGCACGGCCGGCGCTTTTTCGCAAAGACCCGCGTTGATGCGTTCAAGAAGATCGAAACCGTCTAAGCGCGCCATGATAAGATCGCAAATTAAAAGATCATAATTGCCTGCGCGCAACGCGTCTAGCGCGGCCTGTCCGTCCGATACGACGTCGAACTGGCCGATAGAATCCTGTACGGTGAAGTAGTCCCGCATCGCGGTCTGATACTGGTGGCTGCCGTCTGCCAAAAGAATCCGGTACTTTGCCATGGTTTTTCCTCCTGCTGTGTTGCAAATGTAAGAATGAAAGCGCTTTTTCTAAAATTATGATAGCACCGCACTTTCCGCAAAGATAGAGAATGAAAATGCAAGGTTTTGTCGGGTTATAGATAATATAATGCGAAGTTTGCCGCCATGCCGCGAAATCGTTTCAGTAAACTTCGCGCACGCCTGCCGATTCCGGAAATTAATCTGGATAATGATGAAGATGTGTGTAAGAAAGAAGGTTTTCTATATTATTTACGCGCCATGATAGCCGATATGCACCTCATCGTCCTTCGCTTCTCTCGCGGCCTTCTCCTGTTTTTTCTTGGCGGCGCGCCACGCCGTGCGGCTGGGCGAGAGCGTATCGAGCAGCGTCACCATCAGCATGGCAACGATCCCGGCCGCGAAGCCGTTGTTGTAAAGGTTAAGGCCGCCGGTGGGCTGGCCTGTGAAGGTGACGAGCGCGTAATGCAAAAGCCCCGATACGAAGCCCGCGAAAAAGCCGTATTCCCCCGCCACGGGCGAAAGCGCCGCCGCGCCGAAGATCGCCGCGAGCTGCACGGACGGGTCTGTTGGGCCGCGCACGCCAAAGAGGGAGAAAAACCATATGCTAAGGAGTATCGGCAGAAAATTGCGCGGCTGCACGCCCACCGCCGCAAAGCCGACAGCCGTAAAGATCGCCCCCACCACGGGGCCGGAAAAATCGCCGCCGATAAAGAGGATATAGCCTATACTGATAAAGCCGATCACGCCCATGTTCACCATGGTAAGGCCCAAGCCTATGGCGTCAAACATATTGTTGTTGGGAGCGCAGCCCGTCACCTTCCACACGCCCGCCAAGCCCTTATAGTCCCAGCCGGAGAGCGAAAAGCCGAGCAGTATAAGCAGCCCGCACATCGCCACAAGATAGGTGCGCACGCCGTCATGGACGCCCGCATACCAAAGGGAGGAGGATTCGAGCGTTCCGCCCGCCGCGAGTAAAATCGCCATGACGAGCATCGCTACAAACCCGCTTGCAAAGCCATAGTTAAACAGGATGTAGCCCCGATGCCCCCGCATCAGATGATCCGCAAGCGGCACGATGGTGAAGCCGACGAGCACGCCCGCGGAAACGCCAAGGAGCAAACGCGCGGGCAGCGGCAGCGGAATGTTCCAAAAAAGCTCGCTCACAATGGGGCAAAGCGTGGTGGAATAAAGCGCCGCCATGACGTGCTTGCGCATGGGGACACGCATGTAACGGCAATAGAGAAATACGCCCAAAAAGAAAGGCTGTATGTTGAAGGCGTCCTTGCCAAAGAGCGCGAAGCCCGGCATTAAAAACAGTCCCGCGATAACGCTCGCCGAATATTTCGCCTTGGCAACGCGCAGAAGTCCCATGCTTAGAAGCATCACCACGCCCGCGTTAAAAAACGCCGCGCCTATGCCGCCGATGATAAAATAATCGGACAAAAGCAAGGCGCGGGAGGTCAATATGCGTCCATAGCCCGCGAAAAGCGCCGCGGGCGGCGCAAGCAAGAAGCCCATTGCCAACAGCGAACACGCCACGGCAAGGCAGACCCCTATGCAGGCCCTTTCGGGATCGGGCACGGTATCGCGGCTGCGGTTCATAACCATAAATTCATTATAAAGAAAAGTTAAAATCAATACAAGCGCCGCGCGCGCAGTATATGATACTTAATATAGGCGAAAGCGTCAGCGTTAACGCGTTAAATGCAATATCGCCTCGAGCACCGCGCCGCCAAGGCAGCGCGCCTTATCCGATACCGTAAAGCAGTGGATGCGTTCACAGCGCGGGTCTACGTCCGCGCATTTCATGTGCTCCCGCGTCATAAGTCCCGCAGGCAGTTGTCCGCGCAGCATTCCGTCGATCTTCGCAAGCACGGGCCTCCCCTCCACATAGGCTACGACCTCCCCGGCTTTCACCACGTCCGCGATCTCGCGCACCGGTTCGTATAGGCCCGCGCAGGGGGTGTGCATCACACGCTCGTGCGTATAGCCCGCGATCTCCCCCGGCACCTTGGTATCCGCCTTGGCGCGCGCGCCCTCCAGATAAAAGACGCGGCCAAGATCGTGCCCGCGCATGGTCTCCACCACGGCGTGGCAGTCGATCCCCGCGGCAAATCCCGGCCCCAGCGCGATCACATGCGGCGCCATATCCTTGCGCGTGCCGAAGTTGCGCTTGGCGATGATGGCGTCTACAAGAACGTCTGTTTTGTATTGCGCGAGATTCTCCGCCTCCGGATTGACGCACACGGCGATATCCCGGTTGGCTATGGCGCGCTCGGCGGCGGCGGCGTCCTCGCAGTACACGCCGCGCATATCCTCCACGCGCATTTCGCCCTTGCGTACGGCCTCGCTCATGGCGACCGTGCGCCGTATCGCCGTGGGCTGCGGCGTTTCCAGCATCACGATTTGCATGTTCGCGCGTCGGAGACGAAGCGCGATCCCCGTCGCCAAATCGCCCGCGCCGCGTATCACCACACGCATAAGTCGCCCTCCCATATCTCGATCACGGGGCGCTCGCTTCTAAGCGAACCAAGCACCGTGCGCTTATGCGGCCTGCATGCCGCAAACGCGCGTCCGGCCTCCAGCGCCTCCGCCGTTTCCACCTTGTTGATAAACACCGTATCCGCGCGCGCCGCGGCCTTTGCGGCCATGCGCGGCGTGACGATATCCGTTTTCCGCGCGTCCACCGCCGCCGCAAACAGCGCCGGACGATGTACGACCTCCTCAATAGGCTTGCCGAAAGCGTCCGCCCCTATAACGCAGAGCACGCGCGCGCCGTCGGGTATCGCCGGCTCATGCGCGGCGTGCGCCTTGAGCGGCAGGCCTTTGGAGCCGTCCGCCTCGACGAGCAGGCAGTCGCAATGGGAAAGCAGCGCGTGCATGGACGCTTCAGGCGCCTGAAAGCGCATCGGGTCCTCGGCAAGCGGCGCGCAGACGCTAATCGCGTTTGCACGCTCCAACAGCGGCGCGATCTCCTCCTCCCGCGTCGCATGCGGCATCCCCTCTGGAAAAGCGATATGCGTGGTGGTCGTAAAGATCACCTTATCCTCTTTGGAAAGCTCTTTTGCAAGCGCCAAGCACAGCGACGTTTTACCGCCGCCGCCGATCACCGCCGTCATGCCGATGCCGACCCCCAGCGCCTCGCAAAGGCCGCGCGGACGCATATAGTCGCGCACGATCCTGTACATGTCCGCGCGCGTATGCTCGCAGATAGGCATGGCGCGCACGCCGCGCGTCTGACGGATGGCGCGCATAAAGGGCGTGTCCGTATCCTTGATGACCCCTATGGCACGGCAGGGTTTTTGCAGCGTACGCAGTACGGCCTGCTGAAAAAGAGACGCGTCCTTTTCCAAGTCGCCCAGCTCGTCCATGAGCACCACGTCGCCCGCGCATACGTTTGCAAGCGCGGCAACGCCCGCGCGGTCAAACGCCTGCGGTATGCCGCCTAGCATGCCCGAACGGTCGTCCGCCACGATGACGGTTTCCTCGCCGTAATGAAACTCCAGTTGTCCTTCGCCGTTCTTCTGTGTGCAAAAGCCCTTGGGAGAAATGTGCAGCGCATGCAGCGCGCGCCGGATCGAGTAGCTCTTGCCCGCGCCGCTTTCGCCGTATAAAAACAGATGCATGTCAGTCCTGTTCCGTCCGCAGCCCCACGATCGCGTCGTAAAGGTTCTGCAGCTCACGCTTGCTGTAATATTCGATCATGATCCTGCCGCGCTCGGCGTCGCCTTGAATGAGCACCTTGGTGCCAAGGCTGTCGCGCATCGCCGCCTCCGCCGCGGTCAGGTCGCTGTCGCGCATGGGTTCGCTCTTGGGCTTCTTTGCGGGCTTTTCCTTTTCCTTTTCCTTGGTCATGACCTCCGCGTCGCGCACGGTAAGGCCGTTGCGGACGATCTTTTCCGCCATGGCGCACTGCACGGCCTCGTCGCGCACGGTGATGAGCGCGCGGGCGTGTCCAGCTTGCAGCTTGCCTTCGCGCAGCAGTGACAGCACCGGCTCGCTCAGCGTCAAAAGGCGCAGGGAATTGGCGATCGCCGGACGACTTTTGCCCAAGCGCGCCGCCGCCTCCTCCTGCGTGAGATCCTGCTGATCCATCAAATACCGTATGCCGGCCGCTTCCTCAACGGGGTTGAGATCCTCGCGCTGCAAATTTTCCACCAGCGCCGCTTCCATGGCCTGCGCGTCCTCCAGCGTACGCACGATCACGGGTACGGTCGTCATGCCGTTGAGACGCGCCGCGCGATACCGGCGCTCGCCCATGACGATGGTGTAGCGTTCGCCGTTTTGCCGCACCACGATGGGCTGCAAAATACCGTGCCGCTCGATGGACGCGGCAAGCTCTCTAAGCTTGTCCTCGTCAAAGCTCTTGCGCGGCTGTTCGGCGTTGGTGTCGATCAGATAAATATCGACTTCCTGTATGCCGCTCGCGGCGTTTTCGCTAAACTCGCCCAAGAGCGCGTCCAGTCCCTTGCCCAATCCCTTTTTCATAGCCATAGCCTATTGCTCCTGTCCCTGATTGTCCGCGATGACCTCATCGGCAAGCGCCACATACGCCTGCGCGCCCACGCACTTCGCGTCGTAAAGCGTGATGGGCAGGCCGAAGCTCGGCGCTTCGCCCAGCCGGACGCTTCGGGGTATGATGGTGCTGTACACCTTATTCTTGAAAAATTTCTTGACCTCCCCCACCACCTGTGCCGAAAGGTTGGTGCGCGCGTCGAACATGGTGAGCACCACGCCCTCCACCTGCAAGCGGGGATTGAGGTTCTGATGCACGAGCTTGACGGTGTTCATAAGATCCGTCAGCCCCTCCAGCGCATAGTATTCGCATTGGATGGGCGCAAGCAGCGTATCCGCCGCCGTCAGCGCGTTGATGGTAAGCAGCCCCAAGGAGGGCGGACAGTCGATAAAGATATAGTCGTAGCCGCCGCGCACGGCACTGAGCGCCTTTTTTAACACGGTCTCGCGCGCCATGGCGCTGACAAGCTCCACCTCCGCGCCCGCAAGCTCCTTGCGCGCGGAGAGCACGTCGAGACCCTCTATGGCAGTATGCACGAGCGCGTCCTGCACCGAAACGCCGTTGATGAGCACGTCGTACGCACAGTATTCCGTATTCTCCTTGTCTATCCCCAAGCCGCTGGTGCTGTTGCCCTGCGGATCAACGTCCACGCAAAGCACCCGCTTGCCCTTTTGCGCTATACACGCCGAAAGATTCACCGTCGTCGTGGTCTTGCCCACGCCGCCCTTTTGGTTCGCTACCGCTATGATCTTTGCCACGGCTCTACCTGCCTTTTTGCATTATTCTCTTATGGGCACACATAAACCCATTTTCATAGTATTATAGAGCAAAAGCGCGCCGCGCGCAACTCGCACAATGCTTCCTTTATCCATGCCGCGCATTCGCTTCCACAAGATGTAGATTCTTCTATCCTCTATATTCCGGCGATATTGTTTCACGTGAAACAATATTTTGTGGTCGTCAATAATCGATGCACAATCATTGGTATTCCATCCAAATAGTGTAAATTTTGACAGGCTTGTCCTTTTTCCATGAGAAACACAAGATATAGAAGACGTGCATTCTCGCCCGAAAAGAAAAGCGCCCGCGCCGGGTCTGCCGGCACGGGCGCGTATCCACACATCCTATCTCTAGGCGTTGTTCGTCAGCTTTATGATGAAGATGCCCGGCATCAAGCCGCCCGCGTCCGTTTTGGTCTCCGTCACAAGCGTAAGATGCGGCCGTGCGCGGAGAAGCTTTTTTAGAAGCGTAAACTCCATCGTGTAGAGCACTGCCGTGCCCTCGGGCGTCATCCAGTCGGGAAGCTTGTCGAGCATCGCCGCATAAAGCGCTTCGTTCTCGCTGTGGTTGCTCACGCGGTTTCCGAAGGGCAGGTTGGCGATCACCTCGTCATACTGTCTGCCCGCAATGAAGCGGCAGCAGTCGTTATGCACGAATTTCGCGCGGCTTTTACCCGCCGCCGCGTTGCCCCGCGCGATCTCGACAGCCTTCTGCGCGATATCCACGCCGGTTAGCGACTCGCAGGCGTTGAGCTTCTCGCGTTCAAACAGCAGCGTGCCGCTGCCGCAGCAGGGGTCCAGCACGCGGTCGCCTTCCTTGAGGTAGGATCGCGCATAGCGCAGCACAGCGGCGGCCACGGCGGGATGGATGCTCGCCGGAAGCGTTTCCTTTCTATATGGGAAGCGCGCGTCCGCAACGGAAAAGAGCTTGAGATAGACGCGCGCGCTTTTCGCTATCTCCACGCGCAGCTCCGCCTCGTAATCCGAAGGGGCGTTCCGAAGCAGCGGCCCGTCCATGAGGATCGCCATATCCTTTGCAAAGCGGGCGCGATCCGGTACCTCGCCCCTAGCCTCCACACGATACGCAAAGGGCGGCTCGCCCGCGTGACACGCTTGCAGCATCGCGCCCATGGGGGCGGCGGTCTGCGCGATATCCTGCGTTTTCGCGTCGCACTTGCCAAGCGGCAGCAGCAGCTCCGTAAAGCTCCGCGCTTGGTAGAGCGACGGGATATCCGCCGTGCGTACCGTCACGGAGGCGGTCGTAGTCTTAACGGGGGAAAGCCCCATCTCCTTCAATTCATACGCAAGGCTCTCCGAAAGCCATTTGGGTGCGCGCAGCTCCACCGTCACCGGCTTTGTAAAGCCCGTAAAGGTATGCTTCTGCGTGGTCGTGCAGCGCGAGCGCGCCATGCGAAGCGCCTCCTTCTCCGCCGCCACATGCTTGGGGTCGCCCTCCTCCACGGTATAGGCAAGGAGCGCTGCCTCCGCTTCCGCGCCGCCTACGGCGCCCAGCGCTAAAAGGATGGACGGTATCACAAAGCGCGTGTCCTCCTTGGCAAGCGCTTCCAGCAGCGCGTCCGCGTCCGCGGGATCGGCAAGCGCCCCGCAAAGGCGGGCGGCGTTCTTGCGCATTTTGGAAACCGGGCTTTGCAGCGCCTGTAGAAGCGGCGCGCGATCCTCCTGCAAGCGGAGCGCGATGTTGTCGCGCAGCTTCTTCTGCTTGGCGCAGGCGCACAAAAATCCGCAGGCGGCGGCGTTTCCCTCCTGCGAAAACAGTTCCCACGCTGCGGGCAGCGCGATCTCCGGCTTGGCGCTCAGCTTTTCCGTCCCGTTGGGCTGTGCTAAAAGGCTCCTCACCTTATCCTTGGACATGGCGTTCATGGCAATACGCTCCTTCTGTATTTTGAAAAGGTTCTTCGGCCGCCTTGGTCGGTCGCAAAGAAAGCCCTCGGAAAATCTATCGAATCCTTTGCGTCCCTATGCGCCGTCCGTATGCGATCTGTTCTTCTTTTGATCCGTTTGCTCCGTAATCCCGCGTTTCTTGATCTATGGGATACAAGCGGGTATTCCGCCGCCTTTTCCGCAGGATCCCTTTGTTTTTCATGAAATACTACATGTTGTGGGAGGGTTTTCTACATTTCCCGCATATTGTTTCACGTGAAACATTCTGCCACAAGATGTTGCGTTCGTCTTGTGGTCGTGCTTATTCCGCATCTTTGTCGCGCTTTGCCTTTGTGCGCGCGTGGCGGCTGCCATGCGCACAATCGTCTTCCTCCGCCGCCTTGCGGATGACGGCGAGCACCTCGTCCGTACCGTCCGCCTTCTCCTCGCGGCTCATGGTGCTGATGAAGGAAAGGCGGCGGTGATACAGATCGCCCAGCGCGTCCACCAGCGTATCGGGCGTAAGCTGCTCCTGCTCCAACACCATCGCGTACCCCTTGCGGGCAAAATATCCGGCGTTGAGTATCTGATCGCCGCGCGAAGCGGTGCGCGGCAGCGGGATCAGAAGCGCCGGCTTGCACAGCGCCAGCAGCTCGAATATGGCGTTCGCGCCGGCGCGCGAAAGCACGATATCGGCGCAGGCTAAAAGGTCGGGCAGCTCCTTGTTGACGTATTCGTATTGACGGTAGCCCGGACAGGCGGCCGCGTCGTTCACCTTGCCTCTGCCGCAAAGGTGGATAACGTCAAAGGAGCGCAGCAGCCGGGGCAGGGCTTCCCGCACCGTTTCGTTGACGGCGCGCGCGCCGAGGCTTCCGCCCATGATGAGCAGCACCGGCTTTTCGCCGCTGAAGGAAGCGAGGTTCAGTCCCTTCTGCGCTTCGCCGCTATAAAGGGCGGTGCGTATGGGGGTGCCGGTAAACACGCCCTTTTTACCCACGGCGGAAAGGGTATCCTCAAAGGTGACGCATACCGTGTCCGCAAAATGACCCGCGATGCGGTTGGCTAAGCCCGGCGAATAGTCCGACTCGTGCGTCACGATGGGCACGTGTCCCCGCGCGCCGATCACCACGGGAACGGACACAAAGCCGCCCTTGGAGAATATGGCGTCGGGCTTGATCTGGCAGATGATATGATGCGCCGCGAAGACGCCCGCGATCACGCGGAAGGGGTCTGTGAAATTCTTCCACGAAAAATAACGGCGCAGCTTGCCGCAGGGTATAGCGTGATAGGGAATGCGCAGATCCTCGATCAGATCGCGCTCTATGCCGTCCTGCGAACCCATGTAATGGATGGTATAGCCCTCCTTGCGAAGTCTCTCGATCAGCGCGAGGTTGGGCGTAACGTGCCCGGCGGAACCGCCGCCCGTAAACAGGATGGTCTTTGCCATACGGTTTCCTTCCCCAGTTTATGTGGATTTTATCCATAGTATGTGAAAAAAGCGCGTCTTGCCAACGCATACCGAAAAACGGCAACGCCGCTTCGTTCATCGGCAAAGGCTGTCCGGCCTCCGCCTGCGCTTCCTTTTATCCGCATCCTTTTCGCTTCTGCATTATATCACCATCTCCGCTTGTTGAGCAAGGGGTTCGTCGCGCGCAAATAGAGTTGCAAAGCGTGGTGAAAATGCGGTATGATAAGAGGTCAGGATAGGAAGGGAGCTACGGATCATGCGGGATTTGAAGAATTGTGAACCGCGGGAGGCGCTTACGCTGATCGCGCCGCTTGTGTCGCAGTCTTTGCTGCTTCGCCAAAGCGATTGCAGCAAGCCGCTTCGCGCCCTTTTATCCGCCGTCAACACGGGCGACGCGCTGCTCTGCTGCGACGCCTATCACGATTTGACCGCCTGCCTTCTTAACGCGCCCGTTAGGCGCGTAAGCGGCGATCTTTGGCATGATTATCTTTTGCATCTTCTCCTTTGCACGCCGCACGGCTTTGCAAGGCAAGCGGCCGCCGGCACAGAGGACGGCGCTTTCTACGCCGCCATGCGCGTCGAGCTTGCGGTGCTTGGCAGCCTCTCCACCCTCACCGGCGAGACGCTGGTGCACATGATCGAAAGCAGGCTGCAGTCCGCGCGCCTTAAGCCCCGGCAGGCGCGGGACAATATCGAGCTTTTTTCCACGGCCGTCTGGTCCGGCGGCACCGCGCGCGCCCTTCCCACGCCGGAGGATCAAAAGGCGTCCGCCGCGTTCACGGGCGAGCTGCATTTCCACGGCTGGCATTACGGCGAACCCGGCCTTCACGACAGCTATGCCGCCGACGGCGCGCTGGAGGAAATTTACGCGCGGCTTCTTGAAAATCCTTTGTGGGAAGAACGCATCGAGGACGTTCGCTGCTTCTTCGCTTCCTACGGCTGCGGCGTATTCCTGAAAAGCCGCGCCTTCCGCTATCAGGATAACCGCCTGTCTCCACTGCCGGAAAGCGCGCTCGCGCAGCTTCCGGAGCCCGTATGCTTCCCCGCGCAGCGCGAACAGATCACGGACGCGCTCATCCGCTTTATGCAGGGAGAGGGCACGACGCATCTTCTCCTTAACGGCGGCGCGGGCATGGGAAAAACCGCGCAGATCCTTTCCCTCCCCTATGAACTGCCCGAGCTTCGCTTGGTGGAAACGCGCGCGTTAACCTCGCTCGATGCGCTTTTCGCGCTGCTTGCGGCACAGCCGCTGAAGTTTTTGCTGCTGCTCGACGACGTGTCGCCCGCCGCTATCCCTACCGACCTTTTGCAAACGCTTCCCCCCAACGTGCTCGTCTGCGTCACCACGCGCGAGAACGCGCCGCTTGAATGGGCGCAGCGCATCGCCTTTCCGCCGCTGAAGGCGGAGGCCTTCTGCCGCTTTGTAAGCGAGGTATTGGAGGAAGGCTTGGTGCTTTGCGATCACGCGAGCGTGCAAAACGCCTGTGTGGATCATCAGGTGGACGCGCGCGATCAGCTTTCCGTAAGCGCCGCCCTCCGGCTTGCCGAAAGGCTTCGGGTGCAGCGCCTATGACGGATTCCATGATCGTGATACTGGGCGTGATCGCCGCCGTCGTGCTGCTGTCCGGCGTGGGCGTCACCGCCTACAGCCGCATCAAGAGCTTCGGCCGTCACGGCGCAAGGCTCGACGAGCTTCTTTCCAACCTCGAGGACGAGCTGGAGGCCACGCATGTCGCCGAGCAGCTTACGGCCAAAGGCAAAGCCAAAGAAAAGCCGAAAGCCGGAAAAAAAGACGGCGATCCGGGCGAGGATACAGATAAATAAGGAACAAACCATTATATATTGGAGGTATCTATGCAGATATACAACACCATGTCCCGCAAAAAAGAGGAGCTCGTGCCGCTCGTGCCGGGCGAGATCAAGATGTAC
>JAQVRG010000240.1 GCA_028701165.1 Eubacteriales bacterium
GAACATGATCAACAACATAATCGGCACGCCGCTGGGCTACATCATGCGCTGGTGCTGGCTGTTGGCGAATAACTATGGCGTAGCGATTATTCTTTTTACCCTTTTGACGCGCCTTATTACCTTCCCGCTGAGCGTTTGGGTGCAAAAGAACTCCATTAAGATGATACGGATCAAGCCTGCGCTGAATCAGATCGCGGCAAAATATGCCGATGATGGCGATCGCGCCGCGCAGGAGCAGTTTGCGCTTTATAAGCAGGAGGGGTATAAGCCGCTTGCGGGCATAGTGCCCTTGTGCATACGGATACCGGTTCTCATGGGCGTGATCTGCGTGATCTACAACCCGTTGCAGCATCTGCTGCATTTGGACGCGGGATTGATAGACGGCATGCTGCAAAAGACCATGGAAATACTCCGCGTAGCGGAGCTTGGCAACGCCGGACCGATCAAGGCGATCGAGCTTATCAAGGATCCTGCCTACGCCGCGCAGTTTTTCTCCTTACAGATACCCGGCATCGAACAGGCGGTCGCGGACATACAGGCGCTGAACCTGCACTTTTTGGGCTTTGATCTTACGCATACGCCCACGTTGCTCAGCATGGACAAGTACCTGCTGTTGCCGGTTCTTTCAGCCTTAAGCTCCTTTGCGCTGTGCGTCTGCCAAAATAAGGTGAATGTATTGCAGCGCGAACAGAAATGGCTGGGGCGCTGGGGCATGGCGATCTTTCTAACGCTCTTTTCCCTCTATTTCGGCATGGTGGTGCCAACGGGCGTGGGGCTTTACTGGATCGTTGGCAATGTGCTGGCGATCATCGCGCTGTATCTTGTGAACTGGATATACAAGCCAAGCAGCTATATCGATTATGAGGCGCTGGAGGAAAGCAAGCAGGCGCTGGAAAGAAGCAAGCAGCGCGAAAAGGCGGCGCGGCCTTCCAAAGAACAAAAGCGACGCGCAAAGGCGGATTATAAAAAGTTTTTGGATGAGAACAACAAGAAGCGGCTGGTATTCTATTCCGAAAAGAGCGGCTTTTATAAGTATTATGCGGGTATCATTGACGAGCTGCTGCAAAGAAGCGAGCTTGTGATCCATTATGTCACGAGCGATCCCAACGACGCGATTTTTTCCTCCGCCAAGCTGTCCCTTACCAAGCATACGCGTAAAAGGCGCGGTGCACAAGACGGAGCCTATGTGGATATACTCTCAGTATGTAAAATCACGCGGAATGGGAAACGGCAGTTTTCGGTTTCTTACCGGGTAAGCCGGTGACGCAGAGGATCTGACCTGGACAGAGCTTCTTTAATTGGAAAGGGATCATAAGGATATACACATACACACAAACACATATACAAAAATAAAGAAAGTGCAGTGGCTATGGTGGAGAAATAATAACAATTTTATATATACAAGCGCAAACCCATATGCTATACTAATGGAATAAAATAGAAAGGGTATGTACCGAGCGATGGAGCGACAAACGCTGCATGTCAAGTTCATGTCGGGATTTGAGTTAACCTATGGGCAGCAGTCCATGGGCTTGGCTAAAGAGATGTCCTCCAAGGCAAGGCAGCTCTTAGCCGCGCTGCTCTATTTCAACCAAACCGGCGTACCCCGTGAAAAGCTCATTGCGAATCTTTATCAAAACGAGGATTTGGATACGGGCAACAGCTTTAAGGCGTTGGTTTTTAGGCTTCGCCGCAAGCTTGTGCAATGCGGCATGCCCGAGGGTGAATATATCGTCGTTAAGGACGGTCTGTACCGCTTTGGCGACGTTGTGACGGTGGAAGCGGATACGGATATTTTCCGCGCGGCGATCGCGGAAGCCGACGAAGCGGAGGGCGAGAAGGAACGCGCGGCCGCGTATATGCGCGCCTGTGACGCGTACGGCGGCGAGTTTTTGCCGCTTAGCTCCGAGCAGCCGTGGGTCGTGTTTGTGAACGCGGAGCTGATGGATGATTATACCGCTGCGGCGCGCTGGCTGTTACGGTATGACCATCGGCGGCGGGATTACGAGGGGATCTGCACGCTGTGCAAGCGCGTGTCCACCTTCTTCCCGTTTGATGAGGAATGGTATATCGCGCGCTTGAACGCGCTGATCGATTTGGGAAAGTTCCGGCAGGCCATGGATGAATACGAGGCGATCGCCAGCATGCTCTTTGACGAGATGGGCGTTTACCCGTCCGAACAGCTGATGGATTGCGCGCGCGCCGTGAGCAGCAAGGTGACGTTCCCGCTTTCGGCGGGGGAGGACGTAAACCGCGCCTTGCAGGACGCGCAGTCTACCGGCGCATACTATTGCAGCTATCCCGGCTTTGCGGACAGCTATCATGTGCTTAAGCGCATCATGGACAGGGACGGCATTCCCTCCTGCCTGCTGCTGTGCACGCTGACGGACGCCAAGAATCGTCCGCTTGAAGACCGCGAACGCATTACGCCCGCCATACAAATGCTGCGGCTGGCGCTGGGCAGCACGCTTCGAAAGAGCGATATGTATACCCGCTACAGCAGCGCCCAAATGCTGGTGATGCTTTGGGGCACGGGACAGGAAAACGTTTCCCTTATCATCGACCGCGTCAACGCGCTTTTGCAGGCGGAAGGCATGCCCTCTGCCGCGCGCGTGACCTTCACGGTGCTCGCGGGCGAAGAAGCGCCGCAGTTTATGCACTCCGTGATAACGCCCGCGAAAAAGAAGAGCTGGCGTAAGCTGGACGGCGCGACATCCGCGATTTGAGCGCGCCGTTACAATTTGTTCACAAAAAATTCTTCTAACATATCGTAGCGTAACCCTCTGCGTAACCCCATATCCTGTAGAATACGCGTAAGCAGGATGCAAAAGCATGCAATACCATCGCTTGGCCGTCCGCCGGGCGATTTTTTTGGTCAGTTTTAATCCGAAATGATGATTTAGGAGAGAAAATCATGGAAGCTTGCAGAAAGATGGATGAAGCGCAGGAAACATTCGTGATCCGCGTCAATCGCAAGGCAGGCGGCGCGTGGCAGGGCAACGTCGTGTGGATCGGCGAACGGTGCGAACAGCAGTTTCGCAACATGCAGGAGCTGATCACGCTCATGGACGATACCCTACAGCAGGCGGGAGATGAGTAGAAGCTTGGTAAAGCGACGAAGGCAGCACGGACAAAACACCAAACACGCAACGCAGAGGGTCATTGGCAGAAACCGAAGGGAAGCTTCGCTGCCGGACCGTCTGCGTTTTGCTTGCTATGTGTAAATAATATACAATTTTACAGGAATTATTGATAAATTTATTCAGTTGGATGGTGGACACACCGATGAACGACATGACCAGAAAGTGCATTACACTCTTGCTCTGCCTCTGCATGCT
>JAQVRG010000241.1 GCA_028701165.1 Eubacteriales bacterium
CTACGAGCTGCTTGCAAGCATTTTTTCGGATTTGTTTGTTGTGGAAAAGGCAAAGGACGGTGCCACCGCGCTGACCGTGCTGCGCTATTACGGCTCGGCGATCTCGGTGGTATTGCTCGATCTGATGATGCCGGGCATGGACGGCTTCGAGGTGCTTGGCAAGATGCAAGGCAGCGCCGAGCTTCGATCCATTCCCGTGGTCGTCCTCAGCGGGGACAATAAACACGAGACCTGCCTTCGCGCGATCATGAGCGGCGCGACGGATTTCGTGACCAAGCCCGTCGATCCGGATATCCTGCGCCTGCGCGTGCAGGCGGCTGTAAACAAAGCCGAAAACGCCCATAGGCGCGCCAAAAACAGCTATCGCACGCTGCAAAGCGACGAGACGCTCCGCTATGAAACGGTGCTTGCGCGCACCGGCATGGCCGTTGTGGAGTTGGATTGGGTGAACGGTAAATTTACATACGCGCCCTTTACAGCGAACTGTCTAGCCGGAACCTACGACGATAGGCAGCTTTGGCGCATCTTCCTCTCGGATATGGTCACGGACGCGCAGACCGTGCAGCGGCTGCAGCTATTCCTCCACAATCTCGCGGAGGACAGGGCGCGCACGGAGGGCACGCTGAAGGTGCAGCTCAAAACGCCGAAAGGCGAAAAGCATTGGTTTGCGATGACGGTTTATAAGCTGACAGGCGCGTACGATCTGACCGATAAGCTGATCATGACCTTCCGCGATTTGGGCGCGGAGCCGCAGGCATAACCTATAAGGCTTGGCGCGTTACGCGCCAAACGCCTCCTTGAGCACGCTAAAGAGCGCCGGCGGGTTATACGGCTTTCCGATATGCCCATTCATGCCGGCGTTTTTGATTTGGCGCACATCCTCGTCAAAGGTGTTGGCCGTCATCGCATAGATCGGCACCGTCGCGGCGTCCTCCTTATCCAGCGCGCGGATCGCCGCGGTAGCTTCATAACCGTTCATAACCGGCATCTGAATGTCCATAAAAATCAAATCGAAATAACCGTCGGGACTGTTTGCAAACGTCTCAACGGCCGACTTACCGTCATTCGCCTCTGTAACCGCCGCACCCGTTTCGGAGAGGATACGGTTGGCGATCTCGCGGTTCATCGCGTTGTCCTCCACCAAGAGGATGCGCTTGCCGGTAAGATCGATTACGTCGTTTTCATCGCCGTTATGGCTCGCGTGCCGTCCGCCGGCTTCTTTGGATAGCGACAGCGCCGCGTTCTCATCGGCATACGGCATGCGCAGGGCGACGGTGAAGGTCGTCCCGACGCCAAGCTCGCTTTCGCAGCGTATCGTACCGCCCATCAGCTCCACCAGCTTCTTGGCGATGGCCATGCCAAGCCCGGTTCCCTCCGTTCTCGACGCGGCGGGGTCGTCGGCTCTGGTAAAGGTGTCGAATACTTGGCCAATAAACGCGGGCGGTATGCCTATACCGGTATCGGTGAAGGTGAAAACGTAGTTCCCGGCCCCGTCGCTAAATGGCGCGACTTGGCGAACCCGCAGCGTGATCCTGCCGCCCTCGGGCGTAAACTTCACAGCGTTGGAGAGTATGTTTACGAAAACCTGCACGATATGAACGCTGTCCCCCAGCACCGCCGTCTGCTTAAGCTCGCTTGCATCCACCTCGAGCGTCTGCGACTTTGCCTCGATGCTTGAGGTCATCAGCGATACAAGGCTGTCGATCAGCGCGGGTATGAGCAGCGGCTCCTCCGCGATCGGGATACGGCCGGATTCGATGCGGCTCATATCCAGCACGTTATTGATGATGTCCAGCAGATAATCCGACGAAACCTGCACCTTTTGCAGGCACTCGTCCACATACGCCTGATCGCCGATATGCTTGCGCGCGATGGCCGTCATGCCGACGATGGCGTTCATGGGGGTGCGAATATCATGGCTCATGCTGGAGAGAAATGCGGATTTTGCCTTGCTTGCAGCCTCCGCTTCATAATACGCGGTCTCGTATTTATGCTTTTGTTCGCTGTCGCCCTTGAGCGTGGCGATCGTATCCTGCAGCAGCGTCCGTTCATCCACAAAGCCGCCGTCCCGTTGGGTCGCCACCTGTGCTGCAAGGCTGCTGATGGGCTTAAACTGCGCGACGATGCTGCCTAGCATCATAACGACCGCCGCCACAAGCAGCAGAAGGATAAAGGCGATAAACGCCACCTGTTTATTGGCAAGGCCGGTCAGCGTATCGCTGTGACGCATCACGGAGACGTACGTCCAGCCGTTCGTTTCGGACACGACCTTTTGGAGCACATACTTATCCCCTCTTGGCGATTGATAATTCTCCTCCGCGCCGCCGCTTTTCACAAACGCGGTCAAGTCGAATACGTCATCAAGGTTGCCTGTATGATAGATCTCGGCGCCATCGGCGTCAAAGACCGCCGCTTCTCCGTTACCGTTGATGAGAAGCGTTTCTAAAAGCGGACGCACCTCCTTGACGGGAATCATCATCAGAACATGTGCCCGCGGCTCTGGGGCAAGCTGCGGGAGCGAATACGAGTAGGTAAAATAAGCGACCTTACCGCCGCCGAAAAGCATGATCCGCGTTCTGTTATCGCTGTGCATGGCATGCACGATCTGCTCGGCTTCCGTTTTCCCCACACCCGTTGTGGAGATCATAAACTCGCTCAGCGAGCGCTCGCCCTTTGCGGTATAGATCGTGTCCGGCTCGGCCGCTCTGCAAAACGCCAAGTGTTCAATAAAGCTGTTGCCCACCAAATAACGCGCGAGCATATTCTTCATTTCGACGCCCGACGTTGGATCGTTCGCCACAGGCTCCAGATAGAAAACGGGGTCGTTTCCGATATTGTAGGCGATGCTGGTGATCTCGTTCATCCTGCCGGATATCGTATTCTCCACGGTCGCCAGCTGCTTCTGCCTGTCGAGGAGTATGGTTCTTCTTATCTCCGAAGTAAAAGAATAAAACGCCATTCCCGCGATGATGACGCTGACGATCATAAAAATCAGCAGCACCCGCATAAACACCGAGCGCACAAAGCCGGATCTGGCTATGTTGGCAAATAGTCCCATACGTTCTTTCATGTGCTTCACCCGCCCCATCTAGGCCTGTTTTGATTTTCTCTTAATGCAGCATCGTCGTAAGCGCGTGGTATCTGTCGACAGCCGCCTGATAAACGCGCAGCTTTTTCGCTGCGCCCATCTCTTCAAGCTGCGCCACATATGCGTCCCATTCGTCCAAGGATTTTGTGCCGGTGATAAAATCGGCACACATTTTGTCGATATACTTACTCATATCCCCGTTGCCGGTGTCAAGCGTATCATT
>JAQVRG010000242.1 GCA_028701165.1 Eubacteriales bacterium
AGAAAATCAAATAACCATGCAGGCTTTTTCTCATTCCGCCGCCGCCGTCATGCGGATTCTGCTCATGACGGCGGTGGGTTGTTTCTGCGGCCGCATGGGCTGGATGAAGCGCGAGCACAAGGCCTTCCTTGTTAAATACATCATGAACATCGCTCTGCCCTGCATGTGCATAAGCGGGCTGATGGGTAAGGTTTCCCACGCGCTGCTCTTTCAAATGCGCATGGTGCTGCTGGTGAGCGTTTGCGCGCTGTGCGTCCTTTTTGCGCTCGCTTTTCTTTTGGGCAGGCTTTTACGCCTGCCGCCAAAAAAGCTCGGCGTATTCGTGGTGATGTGCTTTGTCGCCAACTCCATGTTCATCGGCTATCCCATGTGCACGGCGCTCTTCGGTGACGCGGCGGTGCCCGTGGTGCTCACCTACTACATCGTCAACACGCTCGCCTTTCAAACCGTGGGCGTGGCTTTTTTGAACTACGGCGGCGCACAAACGCAAAAGCGTTCCTTTGGCGCGCTTATAAAAGCGTTTATCAAGCCGCCGCTCTATGTGATCGCCGTATGCGTGATCCTGATCCTCTGCGATGTTACGCTCCCCAAGCTGGTGCTGGATTTCGCGGGCTATATGGGCAATACCGTCTCGCCCATAGCGCTTCTTTATACGGGCTTTGTCATCTACGAGCTGTACGAAACGAAAAAAGCGTCGCCGCAAACGCGCAAGGATAGCCCCGCCGTTACGCTGAGCCTGCTGCTTGTGCTGCTGTTCCGCTTTGTGTTGGCGCCCGTTTGCTGCGTCCTTTTCTGTAGGCTTTTCGGTATGGAAGGCAGCATCAAAAGCATCCTTATGATCGAGATCGCCATGCCCGTCATGACGCAGGTGGTGGTGCTAAGCGCCGAGTGCGGCGCGGACGAAAGCTACGCCGCCCTTGGCATGACGCTGAGCACCATAGCGTGCTTTGTTTCCGTACCGATACTGATGTTGTTTGTGTAGAGCCTTACTATTCTTGGGATTTGTGGCCGATAGTCCCATTCATTCCGGCTTGAGCGGCTTTGCCGCCCAAACGGAGCGAATCAAGCATCCGCTTCCCTGCACGATTTACGGCCGCGCAGAAGGCGCAGTAAATCGTGAAAAAATCGCCCGAAGTCCGATAGACTTCGGGCGAAAGCACAGCAGCTACAGATCGTCCACATCCTGCACGGGTTGTTCGTCGTATTCGTCCGTGCCCGTATAGCTGCCCAGTACATCCGAAGGGATTTCCCCCCGGTTCATGCGGCGCATCACCTCGGACGCGCGCATGGCGACTTCATCTGCTGTCTGTTCCTTCTTCTTCATGGGCATAGTTTTGCACGAGACCGTATTTTGTATACATGTCGTTGAGCCTTCCGCTTTCTTGCAGCTCGCTTAGCACCAGATCCGCAACCGTGATGATGGCGGGCGTATCCGAAGCGCAAACGATGCAGTATTTGACCTCGCCCGGCGATACGGTGCTCGCGCGGAAGATATAGGGCATATACGGCACGAGCGTATCCGGGTTGACCGCCGTTTCCGACTGGTATTTTTGAATATACAGCTCTGTCATCACCGCAACCTCCACATGATTTTCCATCACGGCCTCGATCATATCGGGATAGGAGGCGTATTTGACGATGCTGATATTGGCGCTCGGGCGCGCGTCCACATAGCTTTGAAGAAGCGCCGCGGAAGGCGTATTCTGCACGCACCCCGCGCGCACGCCTTGCAGCACCAGCCTTTGGGTGGTATTGGCGGTGATGAAATAGCAGGGATCACGGTAATACGGGCGGGAATAGAGATACTTGGACTGCGCGCCCTCGGGCATCATGGCGATCGCCACGTCGATGGCGCCCTGCGCGATCTTCGGCCCCACGGTCATGCTGTCCACCGTGACGTATTTGACGCTGTTGCCGGCGGGAATATCCGGAAGCAGACGCTGCGCGAGTATGTCGCCAAGCTCCGCCTCCAGCCCCGTTTGATCAAAGCCCATGCCGGGTATATCCTCCCGCACGCCCACGCGCAGTACGCCGCGATCCTGCACGGTACGCACCTCGGCGCTGCTTAGCGCGTTTGGCTCTACGCGCGAAAGCGCTGCGATGATGACGATCAAAAGCAGCGCCGCCGCCGCGCCCAGCGCGATGCGCCAAGGCCGCCCCTCCTTGCCCGCAAGGGTAAAGGTAAGCGGCAGCTTCCGTTTTTCGCCCGCTCTGCGCGGCTTATGCTTAAATAAGCTTACTTTCATGCGCTTATTATACCCGTCAACGCGTTCGTTGACAAGAAAAGCGGCTTTCTATATAATGTAGGCGGTATATTTTGTGCCCGGCACATTTGAATAGGAAAGGATCGTTGACTATGCGTTTATTGAAATCCTATGAGCTCCGCGAGCTGTATTTAGACTTTTTCCGCAAAAAGGGCCACGCGGTGATCCCCTCCGCCTCCCTCATCCCCGAGAACGACCCCACTGTGCTTTTCACTACGGCGGGCATGCACCCTCTCGTTCCCTATTTGATGGGCGAAAAGCATCCCGCGGGCGTACGCCTTGTGGACTGCCAAAAATGCGTGCGCACGGGCGATATCGACGAGGTGGGCGACGCAAGCCACTGCACCTTCTTTGAGATGCTTGGCAACTGGTCGCTTGGCGATTATTTCAAGAAGGAATCCATTGCCTATTCGTGGGAATTTTTGACTTCGCCGGACTATTTGGACATCCCCAAGGATAAGCTCTATTTCACCTGCTTCAAGGGCGACGAGAACGCCCCGCAGGATACCTACTCCCACGACCGTTGGGTCGAGATGGGCGTCGATCCCTCCCACATCTTCTATCTTGAAAAGAAGCATAATTGGTGGGGCCCCGCCGGCACCACCGGCCCCTGTGGCCCGGATACGGAGATCTTCTACGACACGGGCAAGCCCAAGTGCTGCCCGGACTGCGATCCCTCCTGCTCCTGCGGCAAGTATTTGGAGATTTGGAACAACGTTTTTATGGAATACAATAAGGACGCCGAGGGTCGCTTTGCCCCGCTTACCCAGCAAAACGTCGATACGGGCATGGGGCTGGACCGCACGATCGCAACCCTGCAGGGCGTGGAGAGCGTATACGACACGGACGCGTTTGAAGGCGTCATCGCGCGCATCAGCGAGCTTTCGGGCAAAAACTATAAGGACAGCGCGGACACCGTCAAGGCCTTCCGCATCGTCGCCGATCACATCCGCTGCGCGACCTTTATGCTGGGCGACCCGCGCGGCGTAACGCCGTCCAACGTCGATCAGGGCTATATCCTCCGCTGCCTGATCCGCAGAGCCCTT
>JAQVRG010000243.1 GCA_028701165.1 Eubacteriales bacterium
GGACACGAGCTTGATGCCGTTTTTAACAAGGCAGGATGCGAGCGTATCGGCGTTTTTGCGCACCTGCGTCTGGTATTCCTTGAAGGAGGGCTTCATGGCTTCCTGCAGGCACACGGCCTTGGCGGCAATGATGTGCATGAGCGGGCCGCCCTGCGTGCCCGGGAAAATGCCCTTGTTGATAGCCTTACCGTATTCCTCCTTGCAGAGGATCATGCCGCCGCGCGGGCCGCGCAGCGTCTTATGCGTAGTCGTCGTAACAACATCCGCGTACGGGACGGGGTTCATATGAAGACCCGTGGCGACCAAACCCGCGATATGCGCCATATCTACCATAAAGAGCGCGCCCACCTCGTCCGCGATCTCACGGAAACGGGCAAAGTCAATGGCGCGCGGATAGGCGGAGGCGCCCGCGACGATCAGCTTAGGCTTGCAGGAAAGCGCGGTCTTTCTAAGCTCGTCATAATCGATCATCTCGGTTTCCGGGCTTACGCCGTAGGGAACGAAATTAAAGTATTTGCCGGACATATTCACGGGGCTGCCGTGCGTCAGATGACCGCCGTGGGAAAGGTTCATGCCCATGACGGTATCGCCCGGCTCGAGGAGCGCAAAATAGACCGCCAAATTCGCCTGCGCGCCGGAATGCGGCTGAACGTTTGCAAACTCCGCGCCAAAGAGCTCACAGGCACGGTCGCGCGCAAGATCTTCCACGATATCCACACACTCGCAGCCGCCATAGTAGCGCTTGCCGGGATAGCCTTCGGCGTACTTGTTGGTAAGATGGCTGCCCATAGCGGCCATGACCGCTTCGGACACGAAGTTTTCTGATGCGATCAGTTCGATATTCGTGCGCTGGCGCTCCAGCTCCTTCTCCATTGCGTCCGCAACGGCGGGATCAGCCTGACGGATAACATCAAATTGGATCATGCTGCTCGTTCCTCCAGATAAAGATTTGATTACAACGTAAACAGAGATATTCTAACGCTTTTAATTATAGAAGAAACGCGGCGGTTTTTCAACCGCCGCGCAAGATTTGTGCATTTTGTTTTCGTTATGCCCTTATTCCTTTTCTTCCTCCAAGGCAAGCGCGATATGCAGCTCGTGAAGCTGCTTCTCGTCCACCGTGTCCGGCGCGCCGCTCATCAGGCACGACGCCGTTTGCACCTTGGGGAAGGCGATAACGTCGCGGATGGACGCGGCGTTGCACATAAGCATCACAAGCCTGTCAAGGCCGTAGGCAAGGCCGCCGTGCGGCGGGGGGCCGAACTTGAAGGCGCCCATGAGGAAGCCAAAGCGCGCCCACGCCTGCTCCTGTGTAAAGCCGAGCGCTTCAAACATCTTCTCCTGCAGCTCCGCGGAATGGATACGGATGGAACCGCCGCCGATCTCGTTGCCGTTGAGGACGATATCGTAAGCCTTGGCACGGACCCGCGCGGGATCGGTGAACAGATACTGCACATCCTCCTCCATTGGGCTTGTGAAGGGATGGTGCATGGCCATGAAGCGGTTTTCCTCCTCGCTCCACTCGAACTGCGGGAATTCCACGACCCAAAGGAAATTGAACTGGTTGGGATCGAGCATATCCAGACGCTTTGCGATCTCCAAGCGCAGCGCGCCCAAGGCCGCCCATACCACCTCGTTCTGATCCGCCACGAAGAAGATGAGGTCGTTCGTTTCCGCGCCCGCCTTTTCCTGTATGGTCTTGATCTGTTCTTCCGTAAGGAACTTTGCAAACGAGCACTGCATACCCTCCGGCTTCATGCTCATCCACGCCAAGCCCTTTGCTTTGTAAGTCTTGACAAATTCCGACAGCTCGTCGATCTTTTTGCGCGGAAAATGCTCCACGCCGCCCTTGACGTTGATGCAGCGCACGCTGCCGCCATTTTGCACGGCGCTTGTGAATACGCCGAATTCGCAATCCTTCACGACGTCGCTCACGTCCACAAGCTCCATGCCAAAGCGCGTATCCGGCTTATCCGAGCCGTAGCGGTTCATCGCGTCGATCCATTTCATGCGCTGGATGGGAAGCTGGACGTCGACGTTGAGAACCTCCTTGAACAGGCGCTTTAAGAAGCCCTCGTTGACGGCGATCACGTCGTCCACATCCACAAAGGACATTTCAAGGTCGATCTGCGTAAACTCCGGCTGCCTGTCCGCGCGAAGATCCTCGTCGCGGAAGCACCGGGCGATCTGCATATAGCGGTCGCATCCGGAAAGCATCAATAGCTGTTTGAAGATCTGCGGGCTTTGGGGCAGGGCGTAAAACGTGCCGGGCTTGACGCGGCTGGGTACGAGATAATCGCGCGCGCCCTCCGGCGTAGACTTTTGGAGCATAGGCGTTTCCACCTCGAGAAAGCCTTGTTCCGCAAAATAGTCCCGCGTGATCTTGGCAACCTCGTGACGCAGGCGCAGGCGCTGCTGCATCACGGGACGGCGCAGATCGGGGTAGCGGTATTTCAAGCGAAGCTGCTCCTGCGTGTCCACATCGTCCTGAATGTAAAAGGGCGGCGTTTGCGAGACGGAGAGTATCTTCAGCTCCTTTGCGAGCAGCTCAAACGCGCCCGTCGGCATATTGGGGTTCACCATCTCGGGCGTGCGGCGCGCAAGCGTGCCCTTGACCGCGATCACATACTCGCTGCGGATGGATTCCGCCTTTTCAAACACGTCCGCGGGCAGGGTGGACGCGTCGAACACCACCTGCATAACGCCCGTGCGGTCACGCAAGCCTATAAAGATCAAAGCGCCCAAGTTGCGCCATGTACCAGCCCAGCCCATCAGGGTAAGCTCCTTGCCTACCTCGCTTTCGCCGGGCTGTGCGCAGTACTGCGTCCTTTTCCAGCTCCCTAAGAATTCTGCCATCGTGATTACCTCTTTATTTCAAATTTTCTTGCACATAGGCTATGAGCCCGTCGATCTCAACCTGCCGCTGCGTGCCCTCTTGCATGTTTTTCACGGTCACAACGCGGCTTGCAAGCTCGTCGTCGCCCAAGATCGCCACCATCTTTGCGCGCAGCTTGTCGGCAAACTTAAACTGCGCCTTAAAGCTCCGTCCCACATGGTCGAACTCCGTCTTGATCCCCGCCTTGCGAAGATCCTCCGCAAGCTTAAAGCCCATACGGCGCGCCGCATCCCCCATGGGGGCGATATAAACGGCGACAGGCTCGGTCTGGGGAATGGGGCGGAAGCTTTCCGCCACCAAGAGCAGGCGTTCCATACCCATGCCAAAGCCCACGCCCGGCATGCTTACGCCGCCGATCTCCTCAAGAAGCCCATCGTAACGGCCGCCGCCGCAGACGGTGCCC
>JAQVRG010000244.1 GCA_028701165.1 Eubacteriales bacterium
CCGGAGCAGGCGGCGGATTTTGACGCGTTGGTCATCGCCGTTGGCGCGGGCAGCCGGATACAGGTTGCGGAGGATACGGGCGAGGTGGAGGAAGGCGGGCGCGTGTTTGCCTGCGGCGCTTGCGTAATGCCGGATGCGGGCGTGCTCTGCTGCATCGCGGGCGGCAAGAAAGCGGCGGCTTCCGCCGACCGATACCTAAAAAAGGTCAACATGCGCTACGGACGCGAGCAGGAAGGCCCCTTTGAAACGACATTGTATGTAAAAACAGAAGACGTGGAGCCGCAGCAAGCGGCGGCGGGTGAAAAGGACGCGGCGTGGGCGAAAAAGGAAGCCGAACGCTGCATCCAATGCACTTGCATGCGCTGTGTGGACGCCTGCGCCTTTTTGCAGCACTATAAAACCTATCCGCGGCAGTTTACCCGCGAGGTCGTGACCAACATCACCATGAGTATGGGAAACCGCACGGCCAACACAGCCATCAATTCGTGCAGCCTTTGCGGGCAGTGCGAAAAGCTTTGTCCCGGCGGTATGAATCTAGGTGCGATGCTCATGCAGTCCCGTGCGATCATGCACGAAAGCGGGCATATGCCGCAATGGCCTTTTGATTTTGCGCTGGACGATCTACATAACAGCAACGGCGCGGCGTTTTTAGCAAAGCCCGCGCCGGGAAGCGAAACGTGCGAATACCTCTTTTTCCCGGGCTGTCAGCTCGGCGCGTCCGATCCGGCGCTTGTGAAGCGGGTGTTTGACGATCTGCTTGCGCGCAATCCGCTTACCGGCATCATGCTGGGCTGCTGCGGGATCGGCGCGCTGTGGGCGGGACGCGAAGAGCTTTTTGCCGATACGCAGGAGAAGCTCAAGGCGGAATGGGCGCGGCTTGGCAAGCCCAAGCTGATCGTCGCCTGTCCCACCTGCATGAAGACGCTGGACTGGGCGGAGTGCATCGGCATATGGGACGTGCTGCTTGAAGCGCTTCCGCCGGAGCATATCGCGCGGGAGGTTTGCGTGCACGACGCTTGCGGCGCGCGCGATATTCCCGAAATACGGAGCGCCGTGCGCGCGCTGCTCGAAAAGATGGGCTGCAAGGTCAAAGAACAGAAGTACAGCGGCGAAACGACCGGCTGCTGCGGCTTTGGCGGCTACACGCAGTACGCCAATCCGGAGGTCGCCAACAAGGCGGCGGCGCTTGCCGCACCGGACGGGGAGTTGTATTTGACCTACTGCATGAACTGCCGTGATCGCTTCAGCAAAAACGGCGGTAGGGCCGTTCACATTTTGGAGCTTGCCTACGGCATGACCGAACACGAGCCGCCGACCTATTCTAAGCGCCGCGATAACCGCGAGGCGCTGCGCCTGCAAATTTTAGAGGAGACGTACGGCATGAAAGAGGAACCGGCCATTAAGCCTTTCCCGCTTTACTACAGCGCGGATGTGGACAGGAAGCTGGAGGACAGGCTTATCATCGATCAGCACATCCGCGCGGTGATCGAGGAGGCAGAGCGCACGGATAAAAAGATGCTGCACAGCGAATCGGGCTTAATGATCGCGCATAAGCGGATCGGCAACATTACCGTGTGGGTGTATTACCGTCCCGAGAAGGATGGGTATAGGGTGGAAAGGGCGTATAGCCACCGAATGGAGGTGCGCGTATGAGTACCGCCTATCATGCAAGCTATGATTTAACAAAGGGAGAGCTGATCTGCGAAGCGTGCGGCGTGGAGATGGTCAAAGGCCCCGTGACGCTTATCTATATGGGTAACGATTTCCCTATCGAAATGCCCGTTTGCCCGCAATGCGGAGAGTATTTCATACCTGAAGAGCTGGCGCTGGGGAAGATATTGCAGGTGGAGCGCGCCTTGGAGGATAAATGAATCTGTACGCGTCGGACGCATGGCTTGATTCCGGCGGTGTGGAGGACGCGGATTGCATCCGTTGGCTTTTGGGGGACGCGCGTGGCAGCGTATTGGAGATAGGCTGCGGAACCGGCGAGGCTGCCGCGGTATTTGCAAAAGCGGGCTGCGGCGTAACGGGCGTCGATCTGGTGGACGCGGCCTTGGAAAGGGCAAAACAGCGCTGCCCCGGCGGAAGGTTTCTGCATGCGGACGCGGCGGCGCTGCCCTTTGCAAACGGCGCGTTTGCCATGGCGCATATGGGCTGCATGCGCATACCCTTGCAGAATACCGGAAAATGGGACGCGGCCTGTGCGGAAGCGCGGCGCGTGTTGCAAGCGGACGGTCTGCTGCTGCTGGGCGATTTGGGTACGGCCGAAGTACTTGCGGGCTTTGCGCTGCTGCGCCAAAGGGACGCGACAGACGCTCTTCGCGCCTTTGGAGCGCGGTGGCTGTGGAACAACGACGAGCCGTTTCCGCTTTGCGGCGCGAAACGATACACGCTTTCGGTTTATCAGAAGAAATAGGAGGCTGAGCATGGAGGAGAGAATGTTGGAGCTTGCGCGCGCCGGTATGGCGTGCAGCCAAATCATGATGCAGCTGGCGCTGGATACGCAGGGTATGGAAAATGCCGATCTTGTGCGCGCCATGAGCGGCCTTACGCGCGGCATGGGGCGAACGGGGCATACCTGTGGCGTGCTTACGGCGGGCTGCGCGATCATCGGTCTTTTTACGGGGCAGGGAGACGTTGAGGAACCGCCCCATCCCGAAGCGGAGAAAATGATCGCCGAGTATGTGGATTGGTTTGCGGAAAATGTAGCGAAGCAGTACGGCGGCTGCGACTGCGAAAACATCGTGTGCGGCGATTTTTCCAAGAGTATAACGGTCTGTCTGCCCATCGTACAGGACGCGTTTGAATACATCATGAATATGCTCATGGAAAAGGGCGTGCTTTCATGACAAAGCTCTACTGGAACAACGCCGCAACGAGCTTTCCCAAAGCGCCGGGGCTTGCAACGCATATGGCCGAGGTGACGGAGACGCTTCCGGGCGCGTCGCACCGTGCGTCGGGCGAGGAAGCCGCCGCTTTGGACGCGCGCGCGCTGCTTGCGTCTTTATTGGGCGTGCGCGACAAGGCGCGCGTCGTTTATACGCAAAACTCCACGCAGGCGTTGAATATCGCGCTGTTGGGATTCCCATGGAGGCCGGGGGATGTGGCGCTTACCACGGCGGCGGAGCACAATTCCGTATTGCGTCCCTTGTATGCGCTCAAGCAGCAAAACCGCATCCGCGATTTCATCGTTTTGCCCGTACAAAAGGACGGGCGCTTAAGCGAAGAAACGCTCGAGCGCGCCATACGGGAATATAAGCCGCGCTTATGCGCGTTTTTGCACGCAAGCAAC
>JAQVRG010000015.1 GCA_028701165.1 Eubacteriales bacterium
AGCCGGCCTTCCGCGTGCAACGCGGCGGAGGCCTGCTTGGTGCACGAAGGAATCGCGGCGGCATTTTTGCCAAAGCTGCGGGCGCGGCTCATCGAAAAGCGGCGAGATGAAGGCGCTGTGCCCGTAGAGCTGCTGACGGACGAGACGGCGCGACAAAGCATCGGCGGTACGCCCGCGACCGACGCGGATTTTGCGCGGGAGCATCTTGCTTACGTTATGGGCGTGAAAGTCGTCAAGGACGTTGAAGCGGCCTTAGCGCATATCGCGCGCTTTGGCACGGGGCACAGCGAATGTATCGTGACGGAGAACAAAGAAACCGCCGCGCTGTTCGTGTCCCGTGTGGACTGCGCGGCGGTCTATGTCAATGCTTCCACCCGCTTTACGGACGGCGGGGAGTTCGGCCTTGGCTGCGAGATGGGCATTTCCACCCAAAAGCTGCACGCGCGCGGCCCTATGGGGTTAAGGGAGCTGACAAGCTACAAATACGTTATTCACGGGACGGGGCAGATTCGCCCATGACCGCGGCGCAGATCGCCTGCATCTCCGCGTCGCTTAGCGCGGTGGTGCGGCCCGCGTTATAATGCGCGTCCACCTTTTCCTTTACGGCGGCCACAAGCGGGTCGCCTTTTTGTACGTCGCGGGGCAGCGCATGGTTGAGGTTCATCCAATAGGCGATCCCCGCTAAACCGCTGTGCGCGTCCACCTTGACGACGTTCGGACGGTTGAGTATGGCGCCCGTATCGAAAATGCTGTAAATACGTTCGTCCTTTTGCAGCCCGTCCGCATGGATGCCTGCGCGCGTGGAACAGAAATCCCGCCCCATAAAGGGCGTCTGCGGCGGAATGTCGTAGCCGATCTCGTTGGTGAAATAGTCCGCAAGCTCCGTAAGCACCGAAAGCTCCATATCGTCCGATCGTCCGCGCAAGGAGCAGTATTCCATCACCATCGCTTCCAGCGGGCAGTTGCCCGTGCGCTCGCCGATACCGAGGAGGGAGCAGTTGACGGCGGACGCGCCGTACAGCCACGCGGAGGCGGCGTTGGTTACAACTTTGTAAAAATCGTTATGTCCATGCCATTCAAGCAGCGTGCTGTTGACGTTGGCGTAATGGCGCAGGCCGTAAATGATGCCCGGCACGCTGCGGGGTAACGAAGCGCCGGGATAGGATACGCCCAGCCCCAGCGTATCGCAGCAGCGGATCTTGATGGGAATGCCCGCGTCCTCGCTCAGCTCATGGAGCGCGTGCGCGAAGGGCACGACGAAGCCATAGAAATCGGCGCGCGTGATATCCTCGAAATGGCAGCGGGGGCGGATGCCGCGATCCAGCGCCATCTTGACAACGCCCAGATATTGATCCATCGCCTGCTTGCGGGTCATGTTCAGCTTTTTGAAGATGTGGTAATCCGAGCAGCTTACCAATATCCCCGTTTCGCTTACGCCAAGCTCCTTGACGAGGTCGAAATCCTTTTCCGTGGCGCGTATCCACGTCGTGATCTCGGGGAATTTGTAGCCCTTGAGGCGGCAAAGCTCGATGGCGCGCCGATCCTGCTCGCTGTAGACAAAAAATTCGCATTGCCGCACGACGCCGTGCGGGCCGGAAAGCCGATGCAGGTAGGTGTAAATCTGCGCGATCTGCTTGGGGGTAAAGGGTTCGCGCGATTGCTGCCCATCGCGGAAGGTGGTGTCCGTGATGAAGATCTCCTCCGGCATGTGCATGGGAACCAAGCGCTGGTTGAAGGCGACGCGCGGGATCTGCTCGTAATCGAAGAAATCCGGAAAGAGGTTCGGTTCGGGCACATCCTGCACGGTATAGGTATAATAGTTTTCCTTGAGAAGGTTGGAATGCGTATCATAAGTCAGACGGCTCACGGTGTTATTTCCTCCTTAGATGGCTTTCGTCATACTGTCTATAGCACGCATTATAGCATACATGAATCATTGTATACAAGTATGCAATGAACTATATATTACATTTTATGTAAAAAAAGCAGAAAATAGTCGTGAAAACGTTTTCGCTTTATGATAATATAAAATCAATAGGAAAAATGGGGCGTCGGAGACATTGCGTTTCAGCGCTGCCATATCACGTTGGGAGCTTTTGATACATGAAGAACGTGTCGCTGCCGCAAGCAACGGAACTGGATAAGCTGTCGTCTATCCAGTTTCAAAAACTGCTGGATTGTATGAGCGGCGGCGTGCGCCTTATCGGGGTTGGCGAGCATCTCTTTTCGGCCTATGCAAGTCCCGGTTATATGGAGCTTCCCGGCTCCGGTAGCCCGATATCGGAAAAAGAACCGCTTGAGAGCGTGTTCGCCGAGGACAGGGAAAAAATAGAAGCGACGCTGCGCGAGGGCGCGGCTTCAGAAAAGTATGTGGAATGCACATACAGGATGCTTGCGGACGATCAGGTCTATTACCGTCATATGCGCGCGGTGCGCGTCCCCTACGAATCGCTTCAGGAACCGGTCATGCTTTGCGTTATTACGGATATTACGCGCGTGACGCAAACGGCGGAAACGCTGGCATGGGGCAACGAACAGCTCAATTTGGCGTTGGATCGCATGAAGGCGCAGCTTTGGGAGGTGGATATCCCAACGGCTACCTATCGCCTTTGGGATACGAAGGAATTCACCTATAACGATAATTATAAATTCGTGGGCGTGCCGGGTTGCTTCACGGAGCACAACTGGGTATACCCGGAATCCATACCCGATATCACGGCGTTTTTTGAAGGCATGCTTGCCGGCAAGGCGGAGGATCAGTGCGCGGGTATCATGCGCCAGTTCGAATCCAACAAATTCAACTGGATCAAGCTTTCCTACCGCATGCACTTCGATGAAAACGGCAAGCCAATGAAGGCTGTCGGCATTTCCGAGCGCTTTCCTAATATCCTTATTGAAAAATCGAGATTTACACAGGAAAAGAAGCTGAACGACGCGATCAAGCACCGGCTTGTTGCGGCGGTGCAGGTCAATCTTACGCGGGACAGGGTGGAGCAGAGCTATATCGGCGGGACAAGCCTGCTTGACGGCTTTACCTTGATGACGGCGCAGGATATGTTCGAGGAAAACATCCGCACCATGGTCAATGATGAGGATATCGCGCGCTACTGTGCGAAGATGGCGCCCTCCACCATACGCAACGCCTACGATCACGGCAGCGAGTGGACGATGACGACCTATCGCCGCAAGGATAAGAGCGGCAACGTACGTTGGGCGACGCTTTCCTGCATATTGATCGCGGAGCCTGTCAGCGGCGATTTGTACGGATTCGCGTATGTGCAGGATGTAGACCGCATCAAGCGCTGGGAGCTTTCCCTGCCCGTACGGGTGGAGAACGATCCCGAAACGCGGCTGTATACCAAGAATACCGCGCACGCGCTTGCCAAGCATGTATTGCAGGAGGCGGGTACGTCAAGCCGCATTTGCGCCATGGTGGCGGTGGATTTTTCCAGCCTCCGCGACGTTGTGGAAAAGATCAGCTACTCCATGGGCAGCCGCGCGATCCTGTCCCTTGGCCGCCTGTTCCGTTTCCTGCTCAACGAAGACTGCATCGTGGCAAGGGACGACGATTATCGTTTCACGATCTTTATTCCCGCCGAAACCTCCCGCAAGAAGGCGGAGATGACGGTGCGGGATCTTATAGGCAACGTGGAGCGCATGCGGGACGCGATCAGCGTGTCCGAGCCGCTGACGCTTTACGTCGGCATCGCCATGGCAAGCTGCAAGGAGGCGGACGCGGAGACGCTCTACGCGCAGGCGATGCGCGCGTGCGCGCTGGCCGGCCGCTCCAAGGAACGCATCCATGTCTATTCGCCAAGGACGGACAGCGAATCCATCCAAAGCAGTTTTGCGACCTTTGACGCCGACGCGGAGTGCCCGCTGACCAAGGACGAGAGCGAAACCTACGCGCGGTGTCTTGCGACGCTGTTAAAAAACGATTCTTATAATGATGCGACCAATGAAATGATGGGTGTGCTGGGCGAGTATTACGACGCTTCGCGTATTTATATCATTTCGCTCCAGCAGCTTAACGGTGCCGAGGACGCCAGCCGGGAATGGCTTGCTTACGGTAAGAATGCCGCTTTGGAGCACGCCAGAAAAATGTCGGTGGCCAAGCACCCGTCCATTCAGCGCGCGCTGGAGGAACGAAGCGTCGCGCTTTTAGGCAGCGCAACGCCCGACGTTACCCTTTCGGCGGACGGTATTTGGAATCTGACGGTGATTCCTTTCTTGGATAGGGAATCCGTGCTGGGGTGTCTTTGCATAGAGAACGCGGAGGCGCACTTTGGCGAGACGGCAATATTGATCATGCTTTCGGCCGTGCTGGTAGCCGCGCACCGCAAGAGTGTCGCGGCGGCGACGGCGCAAAGCGGCGGCCAGTTTGACCGTTTGACGGGACTTTTGAACCGCGAGGCGTGCATGGCTGTGGTGAAGAAAACGAACGGGGACGCCATCAGCTCCCTGGGGGTGTTCTTTGCGGACATCAACGGCCTTTCACAGGTCAATCAGGAGATGGGTATGGATTACGGCGATAATCTGATCCGCTTCTGCGCGTCCACCGTAAAAGGGGAGTTCCGCCTCAATGAAATTTACCGTTATTCCGGCGACGAGCTGCTCGTATTGTGCATGAACATTACGCACGACGAATTCACCAAGCGATGCGAAAGCATTCGCCGCGTGTTCGACACGGTCTATCCGGGACGCATGAGCATCGGCTGCACTTGGGCGGACAGCGATATCAACATGCTCAAGATGCTGGATCATTCGGTCAAGCTTTCCACGCTTTCCAAACAATCCTACTACCTTAACGAGATGAACGGCAGCAAGCATATGAAGTCCGAAGCGCTTCGCGTGCTGCTTGAGCACCTTGCGGCAAAACGCTTCCGGGTTTGGTTCCAGCCCAAGGCCGACGTTTCTACGGGCGAGATCGTAGGCGCCGAGGCGTTGGTGCGCTTGTTCGATCCGCAGCGCGGCATCGTGGGGCCGCAGGAGTTCATTCCCATATTTGAGCGCGGGCACGCCATACGGGAACTGGATTTCTTTGTGCTCAACGAGACCCTGCGCCAGATGCAGGAATGGAAGAACAACGGCAAGCGCGTCGTGCCTGTATCCGTTAACTATTCGCGCGCGACCCTGCTTGATCCCAAGGCGCTGGAAACGACGCTGGAGATTTTTAACCGCTACGATGTGCCGATGAACATGTTGGAGATCGAGATCACGGAAAGCATAGGGGAGCTTGAGCACGCGACCATTGCGCGCGCGTGCAGCCAATTCCGCAAAAACGGCTTTAGGCTGGCGCTGGATGATTTCGGCTCTGCCTATTCGAGCATGGCGGTGCTTGCCAATGTGCAGTTTGACGCCGTCAAGGTGGATAAAAGCATCATCAACAATATCGTTACCAACAACGTGAGCCGATCCATTGTGGAAAGCACGCTGCGCATCTGCAACGAAAACGGCGCGGACTGCATCGCGGAGGGCGTTGAAACCGCGGAGCAGGCGGAAGCGCTGCATGCGGTAGGCAACATCAAGGCGCAGGGATATTTTTACAACAAACCTTTGCCGGCAGACGTGTTTGCCGACGAATACTTGAAACCGGAGGAGACGGAAGTATGACAAGACCCTATCTTCAAATGACGCAGGAAGAACTAAAGCAGGAATATGCGGCTGTTTGCGCCGCCTACGAAAACGCGAAGAGCAAGAACCTTAAGCTGAACATGGCGCGCGGCAAGCCCGGACGCGAGCAGCTTGACGGCGTTTCCGATATCCTTACGGTGCTTTCGGACGCGGCGGACTGCTTTGACGACGGACTGGACGTGCGCAACTATGGGGAGCTGATGGGCGTTCCTGCGGCACGAAGGTATTTTGCGGAGCTTTTAGGCGTGCGTCCCGAGCAGACCTTTATCGGCGGCAGCGCGAGTTTGCAGCTCATGTTCGACACCATATCCAAGGCTTATACGCACGGGCTGCTGCACAGCGAAAAGCCGTGGAGCAAGCTCGAGCGCGTCAAGTTCCTTTGCCCGTCGCCCGGTTATGATCGCCATTTTAAAATCACAGAAACCTTCGGCGCCGAGATGATCGTCATTCCCATGACGGCGGAGGGCCCCGACATGGATATGGTGGAAAAGTACATACAGGATCCCGACGTGCGCGGCATGTGGTGCGTTCCCAAGTACTCCAACCCCGGCGGCGTCATCTACAGCGACGCTACGGTGCGGCGTATTGCCGCTATGAAGCCGGCGGCGAAGGATTTCCTTTTGATGTGGGACAACGCGTACTGTGTGCACGAATTTGACGGCGATTTTGTGCCCTTTGAAGATATCCTTTCCCTCTGCGCCGCGGCTGGAAATCCGGATATGCCCTTTGAGTTTGCGTCAACCTCCAAGATCACCCTGCCCGGCAGCGGCATATCCGTGATGGCGGCGAGCGAGGCGAACCTTGCGTATATGCAGAAGCTCTTGACCGTACAGATCATCAGCTTTGATAAAGTGAACCAGCTTCGCCATGTGCGCTATCTTAAGGATAAAGCGCACACGCTGGAGATCATGAAGCGCCACGCCGCGGTTTTAAAGCCGCGTTTTGAAGCCGTGCTGTATGCGTTGGATACGAACATCGCGCCTTTGGATATCGCCAAATGGAATCGGCCTAAGGGCGGTTACTTTGTCAGCGTAGACGCTATGTCTGGTACGGCGAAGCGCACCCTTGCCCTTTGCAAGGAGGCGGGCGTTACGATGACGGGCGCGGGTGCTACCTTCCCCTACGGCAAGGATCCGCAGGACAGCAATATCCGCATTGCACCCAGCTTCCCGCCCATCGAGGAATTGCGCGACGCGATGGAGGTATTCTGCCTGTGCCTGCGCATGGCGGCGTTGGAGAGGTGCATGAACGCCTAAGCTTTTTTATCCTGTTGGAGTGACCGTGCATATTCCTTGCACGGTCTGGCTTGTTCCCCAAAGTGCGGCGAGGAGCGCAAAGCGATGCGTATGTGGGAGAAACAGGAAAATGTATCCTTTTCCGCGCGCACGCGCATTCTAATTGTTTTAGAATGCGTTGTATGCGTATGCTGCCTCGCGTATTTGGTGTTGAGCAGCGTATTCTCGTCCATCAAGCATGTTTGGGCGGTCATGCTTTGCGGCTGCGCTTTTTTGGCCTGTATGGGGCTTTTGATCTATCAGATTCAGCAGGCGAAGCTGAACCGCAGCAATTTTGAGCGCGACTGTCTGCTCACGGCAATGGAAAACGCATATCCCACGGCCATCCTGTTCAATCTTACAAAAAACACCTATCGCTACTTTCCTTCGGCTGAGTTTGTAACGCGGCCCGTGCCGCGCACTGGCCGCTATACGGATTTGGTGCGCCTTACCAAGCAGGATGTGCATTCGCAGCAGCGAGAGGCTTTTAGCGATTTCTTTTCCCGGGAATTGCTGATGGAGAGATTTGCGCGCGGAGAAACGGCAGCATCCATCGAGTGCCGGCAGATCGGCAGAGACAACCTGTATCATTGGTTGATCGCCTATGTTTACAGGGTGGATGCGCCGTACACGACGGACGTACAGGCGATCTGCCTTGCCCGCAACAACGACGAGGCGCGGGCGGACGCCGAGAAGCTGCGGCTTGTGCTTGCGGATAAGGACAGGGAGCTTACCGACGTTTACAGCGCGCTTACCAACGGCATTGTGAAGGTGGCAAAGCAAAAAGATTATCCCGTTGTGTTTGCAAATCCGGCATTCTATACGATGATAGGCTATACCAAAGAGCAGTTTGAAGAAGAATGTTATGGCTATCTTAGCTATATCGTTTTTTCACCGGACGGCAGAGATGGCGGCAAAGGCTTTGAAGAGCTCTCCCCGGGCATGTATACCTCGGGACGCTATCGCATCGTGCGGCGTGACGGCAGCCTGCTTTGGGTACGCTATGAAGCGACCATCAACGTTTTGGAAGAAAACGTGTATTACGTCATCTTTACGGACATTTCAGCGGCGGTTCGAAACGAACAGATGCTGTTGGAGCAGCAGTATTACAGGGATCTTGCGGACGCGCACATATCGGGCTGCACCGTGATCTATCCGGTTAAGGGAGCGGGTGAACCGTATTATGTGGGCGGCAATGTGCAATCCCTTTTCGGCTATTCACAGGAGGAATTCAAGACCGTTTGCCGCAATCAATACAAAGGCTTTATCTTTGCCGAGGATTATCTTCTTACGCGCAAAAAGCAGATAGAGGAAGTAGAACGGCACGCGGATTCGTTCCAGCTTGAATTCCGCGCGCACCACAAGGACGGCAGAGCCATGTGGGTAATGAATCAGGCGTCGCGCGCCACGGGCTACGACGGCGACCCGGTGTATGTCTGTATTTTTATCGACGTTACCGTGCAGCATATGCGCGAGAATGAGGCGCTGTTGAAGATGGAACGGGACGCGCTTACGGGCGCGCTGATCCGCGCGGCATTTGAATCAGACGTAAGCGCGCTTCTGCGGGAATCGGATTCCGGCAGGCAGCATGCGCTCATCATGCTGGATATAGACGATTTCAAGCGTATTAACGATAGCCAAGGCCATTGCGCGGGCGACGCCGCGCTCAAGGCTATCGTGGAGGCGCTGCGCAAGACCCTGCGCAATGACGACGTGATTGGCCGTTTGGGCGGCGATGAGTTTACGGTTCTGATACGGGATATCCCCGATACACAGACGCTCTCAGAGCGGTGCGCCGCTCTGTGCCGCAGCATCAGCGGGCTTCAGGTCGGCGGCGTCGGCGTTACGGCGAGCATTGGCGCCGTTTGCTTTACAACGGGTGCGGGGTGTCCGGATTTTCACGCGCTTTACGCCTGCATGGATACCGCCATGTATGAAGCCAAGCGCAACGGCAAAAACCGGTATTGCATCTATTCCGAGGAGATCAACAATAACTGGCAGATTTGACGCTGTCGCTGCCTTTACAAAAAATCCATTTCAATTTTACAATTTCCCGGGTGTATTCGCAGGAAAATATGGTATACTTAAAGAAAGATATACATGCACCACTTCATATCTGTGCATTGCATGCAGGGTGCGGAAAGGGGTAAGAAATCATGCGTATTTCCATTACCGGCAAGAACATGGAGGTCTCCGATTATCTGTCCGATTTGGTGGCGAAAAAGGTCGCCAAGCTGGACAAGTATTTTCCGGAGGACACGGAAGCCATCGTGACGATGGCCGTCGAAAAGAACCGCCATATCGTCGAGGTCACAATCCCCTACACGGGCGGCATTATCCGCGGCGAGGAAGCCAGCGGCGACATGTACGCCTCAATCGACAATGTGCTCGCCAAGCTCGAACGCCAGATCGTGCGGCACCGCACGAAGCTGGAAAAGAACCTGCGTGCGGGCGCCTTTAAGGGCGGCGCGCCCGCGTTTATCCCCGCCGAGGAGGAGATTGCCGAGGAGGAGGAGTATCGCGTCGTTAAGATCAAGCGTTTCGATATGAAGCCCATGACCGTTGACGAAGCCATGCTGCAAATCGATCTTTTAGGGCATAACTTCTATGTGTTCACCAACGGCGACACCAATGAGATCAACGTGCTTTATAAGCGCAAGGACGGCAATTTCGGTTTGATCGAACCCGAATAGACCGTGTTCGCCATTTTTATACCTTTTAGGAAGCCCGCCCCTGTACGGCGGGCTTCCTTTTTTGTTGACATCACAGGGGCGAAACGCATATAATCAGCTAACAGGATAGAAAAAAGAACCCCGTGCCGAAACGGTACGAGGGCGTGTTCGTATGGAAAGGACGAAGATCATGTTTGTGATCGTGGGACTGGGAAACCCCGGAAAAGAATATGAAAAGACGCGTCACAACATGGGCTTTATGACGCTGGACGTGCTTGCCGCGCGCAGCGGTATCCAAATCAGCCGCCACCATTTCCGCGCCTATTTCGGCGAGGGCTTTTTGGGGACAAAGAAGGTCGTGCTGGCTAAGCCCGATACCTTTATGAACAATTCGGGCTGGGCTGTGCGCGACTTGGTGAACTGGTACAAGATAACGCCTGAGGAGCTGATTTTGATCTACGATGACGCGGACATACCCGAGGGCTTCATCCGCGTGCGCGAGGGCGGCAGCGCGGGCACGCATAACGGCATGCGAAGCGTGATCTATCAGCTTGGCTTCGATGATTTTCCGCGCGTGCGCATCGGTATAGGCAGCGCCCAATACGATATGATCCAGCATGTTTTGACCATGCCGCAGGGCGAAAGCGCCGTGCTTTTGCAAAAGGCGATCGGAGACGCCGCGGACGCGGTGGAGCTGATCGTGGCAGGTGCGCTGCATGAAGCGCAGGCGCGATATAATCGCAAGCCGCCCAAGCCGCCCAAGCCGCCTAAGCCGGATACCGATACAAACGAGAATGACGAAACGGCGGAACCGCGCGCATGAATCCGATACTGCAATACCTGCAACGCGAAACGGAATATGTGCGGCTGTGCGAGGCGCTCGAAAAAAACGAGGGCCCTTTTAGCGTATTTGGCCTTGCGGAGGCGCAGCGGACGCATGTGGCGGCTGCGCTCGGACAGGGGAGAACGCTGCTGTATGTAACGGCGAACGAACCTTCGGCCGCGAGAGCGGCCGAGGATATCGCGGCGTTTGGCGTGCCGTCGAGCCATTTTCCCATGCGCGAGGCGCTCAAAACCGACGCGGTAGCATCTTCCGGAAGCATCACGGCGCGGCGCATACGCGCTTTGACGACGCTGAAAAGCGAGCCCGTGTGCCTTTGCGTAAGCGTCGGCGCACTTTTGCAAAGGCTGGAAGCGCCGCAGACCCTCCACGATCATACCTATCGCTTTCTTACGGGCGACAGCGTTGACCCGCAGAATCTGATCCGTCTGCTCGTGGAAAGCGGATACGAGCGCGTGGAGCTTTGCGAGGGGCGGGGACAGGTCGCCCTGCGCGGCGGCTATGTGGACGTGTTCCCCGTGACGGCAAATGATCCCGTCCGCATCGAATTTTTCGGCGACGAGATCGATACCATGCGTACCTATGATCCCATAAGCCAGCGCTCCATCGAAAATGTGCAGGAAGCGCTGCTGCCGCCCGCCGGAGAATCGGCGGAACGCCTGACGGACTGCTGCGTGCTGGACTATCTGCCCGAGGACGCGATTCTTTTCTTAGAGGAGCCGGCGCGCATAGAGGAAAGCGGCAAGGCGGCGCTTGAGGAGAGTGCGGAGCCGATCAACTCGCCGCTTCACACCATACGGCGTATGGAAACGCCCCGTACCGTGATGAGCTTTGCGTTGACGCGCTCGTACGGGCTGATCGCGTCAAAGGGTCTGTTCCGCTTTGAAACGCGTCCGGCTACGCTGTATCAGGGCAACGAGGAACTGCTGCTTTCAGACGTGCGCGATTGGCGTGCACAGGGCTATACCGTGGCGCTTTGCGCGGGACAGCATGCCAAGCGCTTGCAGGATCGCCTTGCCGACGCGGAGCTGCCGCTGCCCGTGGTGGAGAACCTCACGCGCGCGCTCGTTCCGGGCGAGAGCATCATATTGGGCGCTTCGTTGATGCGCGGCTTCGTGTATCCGACAAGCAAGCTCGCGGTGTTAAGCGAGCAGGAGCTTTACGGAAGCGTGCGCCGCGCCAAGGCTTCCGCGCGCAAGCGTCCGCAGCTTGCCTTTTCCGAACTGTCCGTAGGCGATCTGATCGTGCACGAGCTTTACGGCATCGGCCGTTTCGCGGGCGTGGAAACGCTGACGATGGGAACCGAGAAAACGCCGCGCGATTATCTTCTGCTGCGGTATGCGGCAGGCGACAAGCTCTACATCCCCACCGATCAGTTGGATCGTGTGCAGAAATACATCGGCGGCGAGGAGGAGGCAAAGCTTAGCAAGCTCGGCAGCGGCGAGTGGCAAAAGACCGTCACCCGTACGCGCGAGAGCGTAAAGAAGCTCGCCTTCGATCTTGCCAAGCTCTATGGCGAGCGCAATAAGCGCAAGGGATTCAAGTTTTCGCCGGATACCGTGTGGCAGAAACGGCTGGAGGAAAGCTTTTCGCATGAGGAAACGCCCGATCAGCTTCGGTGTATCGAAGAAATCAAAAGGGACATGGAAAGCGAGCGGGTGATGGATCGCCTGCTTTGCGGCGACGTGGGATACGGCAAGACCGAAGTGGCGGTGCGCGCTTGCTTCAAAGCCGTGCAGGACTCCAAGCAGGTGGCGATTCTCGTGCCGACCACGATTCTTGCGCAGCAGCACTACAACACCGTGATGACGCGCTTTGCGGGCTTCCCGGTGGAGGTGGCGATCCTGTCCCGCTTCAATACGCCGGCGGAGGAGAAGCGCATACTGGAACGCTTGGAGAAGGGGATCATCGATGTGGTGATCGGCACGCATAAGCTTCTAAGTGAAAAGATCAAATATCACGACCTCGGCCTTTTGATCGTGGATGAGGAGCAGCGTTTCGGCGTAGGGCATAAGGAGCAGATCAAGGAGCTGAAAAAAACGGTGGATGTGCTGACGCTGACGGCGACGCCCATACCCCGCACCCTGCATATGTCCATGACGGGGATTCGGGATATGTCCTTGATCGAAACGCCGCCTGAGCAGCGCTACCCCGTGCAGACCTATGTGCTGGAATACAACGAGGCCGCCGTACGCGAGGCGCTTTTGAAGGAGATCAACCGCGGCGGGCAGGCGTACTTTGTGTATAACCGCGTGCGCGGTATGGAGCTGTTCGCCCAAAAGCTGCGCGCGCTCGTGCCCGAAGCGCGCATCGCTTTTGCGCACGGGCAGATGCAGGAGCGGCAGCTTGAAAAGACCATGCTGGATTTTATGGAGGGGCAGTATGACGTGCTGCTTTGCAGCACCATCATAGAAAGCGGCTTGGATATTGCCAACGTGAACACCATCATCGTGTACGACGCGGATCACATGGGGCTATCGCAGCTCTACCAGCTTCGCGGCCGCGTGGGGCGGGACGTGCGTTTGGGGTACGCGTATCTAACCTTCCGCAGGGACAAGGTGCTTACGGAGATCGCGGAAAAGCGCCTCAACGCCATACGGGAGTTTACACAGTTTGGCAGCGGTTTTAAGATCGCCATGCGCGATCTGGAGATACGCGGCGCCGGCAATCTGCTGGGGCCTGAGCAGCACGGGCATATGGCGGCCGTGGGCTATGAGATGTACTGCAAGCTTGTGGATACCGCCGTAAAGGAGGCCCGGGGCGAAAAGCCGCGCCGCGAGGTGGACGCCGTTATC
>JAQVRG010000245.1 GCA_028701165.1 Eubacteriales bacterium
GACGGGCGATGGAATCTTGACAAGCCTAAAGCTGATGGAGGTCATGCTCGCGAAAGCAAAGCCCATGAGCGAGCTGGCGGCGCCGGTTGTGTTCTATCCGCAGGTGCTAAAAAACGTCAAAGTGAAGAGCAAACCTGACGCGCAGAACGACGCGGACGTGCAGGCAGCCGTTGCCAAAGTCGCCGCGGCGCTTGGCGACGAGGGGAGAATCCTTGTCCGCGAAAGCGGCACGGAGCCCGTCATCCGCGTTATGGTCGAAGCGAAAACCAACGACGTCTGCGAACAGTGTGTGGATTCCGTGATCGATGTAATTCGAGAAAAAGGGCATATCGTTTAACGTTTTGCGGGGCTGCGCTGTTGTGTAACGGCGCAGCCCCAAACGATGCGGTATTGGTTATCAAACAAGAGCGAACGTACACATACAGACATACACATATTCCGTTTTGCTTTAACTTTTCATTTTTCCCCATTTTCCTTGCATATCTTTCCTATACAATCGATAAAACATGTGCTATACTGTTATATACAATAGAGACGAGGGGTATGGGAGAGGATGGAACGGCAGATATTGCGTGTGCGGTTTATGTCGGGCTTTGAGCTGACCTATGGGGAGCAGACCGTGGGAATCGCAAAGGAAATGTCCTCCAAGGCGCGGCAGCTGCTTGCGGCGCTGCTTTATTTCAATCAAACCGGCGTACCCCGTGAAAAGATCATCGCAAACCTTTATCAGAACGAGGATACAGACGCGGCGAACAGCTTTAAGGCGCTGGTGTTTCGTCTGCGCCGAAAACTGCTGCAATACGGCTTTCCCGCGGGGGAGTATATCGTCGTAAAGGACGGCTTGTATCGCTTTGGCGATGCGGTGGAGGTACAAACGGACACGGACGAGTTCCGCGCCGCCATTGAAAGCGCCGAAGCGGCGGAGAGCGAAGCGGATCGCGCGTTTTATTATAACAAAGCCTGTGAAGGCTACGGCGGCGAGTTTTTGCCGCTTAGCTCCGAGCAGCCGTGGGTGGTGTTTGTAAACGCCGAGCTTGTGGACGATTACGCGCACGCGGCGCGCTGGCTCATCAGATATTACGATAGACGGCGGGAGTACGATGCGCTGTGCGCTTTGAGCAAGCGCGTTTCCGTCTATTTTCCGTTTGAGGAGGAATGGTACGTTGCGCGGCTTAACGCGCTGATCGCGCTGGGGAAGTACAAGCAGGCGCTGGACGAATACGAGGCGGTCACGAGCATGCTCTTTGACGAGATGGGCGTTTATCCCTCCGAGCAGCTTATGGATTGCGCGCGCGCCATCAGCAACAAGGTGATCTTCCCGCTGACCTCCGGCTCCGACGTGAACGACAGGCTGCATGACGCGCAGTCGAGCGGCGCGTACTATTGCAGCTATCCCGGCTTTGCGGACAGCTATCATGTGCTCAAGCGCATCATGGATAGGGACGGCATACCCTCCTGCCTTTTGCTGTGCACCGTGACGGACACGAAGCACAGGCCGCTGGAGGACAGGGCGCGTGTGACACCCGCCATACAGGCGCTTAGCTTGGCGTTAGGCAGAACCCTTCGCAAAAGCGATATGTATACGCGCTACAGCAGCGCCCAGATGCTCGTCATGCTTTGGGGGACGGGACCTGAAAACGTCATGCTGATTACCGACCGGCTCGACGAGCTGCTCGCGGCGCAAAAGCTCCCCGAGGGGGCGCAGATCATCTATACGGTGCTTGCGGGCGAGGAAGCGCCGCAGTTCATCCTCTCCAGCGCCGTGACGGGCAAAAAGAAGGAGTGGCGCAAGCTGGACGGCGCGCTGTCTGCGATTTGACCTAAGGGCAGATCAGGCGCGGGTTTATTTGACAAATGCTGAAAAAACCATTATTCTAAAGATGCGCTGCATATAAAAAAGCAACAGGATGCCCATTCGTAACGTTGAGACGGGTTGGGCATATTCAAAGAGACTTTGCGATACTCTATACGAAAGGATACATCGTTGTGGAGGCAAACCAGGAAATGCTCGTGAAAAAGCTGCATGACGCGGAATGCAAACCGCGCGGAAACCGCAAATACGGCGGACTCCGCACGCCCGCGACCCGTGCGCGCGCAAAAGCGGACGCGCCTGCCGCAATGAAGGAATTGGCGGCATATTATCATGCGGCCATAGATCATTTTGAGGCCGATACCGGCGAAGTTGAGGCGGCATGCGCCAACGCTACATTACAAAGCCTGAAAGAGTGCGGATTATTGGATCAATAGCGGGTAGGGGATTCTATACGGTATGCCGAACGATAAAACACTTTTTATTTTTGCAGGTCCCAACGGAAGCGGAAAATCGACGCTGGTGCGCGCTGTACTTTCCATGTTTGCACTGCAGTATGTATGCGCCGATGATATTGATAAGCACTTGCAGCATGAGATTGCCGATGAGAAAGAACGCGCCGCGAAGGCTATGGAAACGGCGGAGCGCGCAGTGTATGCGCTGATAGATAAGGGCGCGTTTTGCGGATACGAGACGGTACTGTCTTCCGATTATAAATGGCCGATATTTCAACATGCACATGCGAGGGGGATGCGGATCATCGCCTTTTTTATTGCGACCAAGGACGTGGAAATCAACTGCAAACGGGTCGCAAAACGCGTTGCGGAGGGTGGGCATGCCGTACCCGATGAAAAGGTGCGAAGCCGGTACGGGCGGTCAATAGAAAGGCTGTCCAAGCTTATGCAAATTGCCGACGTCGGCTTTGTTTTTGACAATTCTTTGGATTGCGTGAAACCGGTGCCGCTTCTGATGAAAATCGGAAGGCGCATCCGGTACGATGCGCGCCTCACGAAGGAATACGCGTGGGCGGCCGACTGCCTTTCGCAATTCCAAACAGGCAAGCAATACAAAACGATACAGGAAGAGGATCTGTCCAAGGCGCTAGGCGCGGATTGGCTGCGATTGATTCCGTGACAGTGTTTTGACGCAGCTTACCGCGCCGCCCCAGCCCCATCTTTAGCAAATCGCTCATAAAATCCCGCAAAAATAACCCGCGCGTAACCCTCTGCGTAACCCTGCGTTCTGTATGATGGGTATTGCAGGATGCAGAAGCATACGTTGCCGCTTGGCGTCCGCCGGGCGGCGTTATTTGAATTTGACGCATATTGCTGTGGATAGGAGAAAAATCATGGAAGCGTGCAGAAGATTTGACGAAGAAGCGCAGGAGACCTTTGTGATCCGGGTCAACCGAAAAGGGGGCGGCGCGTGGCGCGGCAACGTCG
>JAQVRG010000246.1 GCA_028701165.1 Eubacteriales bacterium
CGCGCCGAACAGCGCGGTCACGGAGCTGATGGATAGCTCCGTAGGCGCAAACAGCGTGCGGGCAATGAGATCGCACCCGAGGCAGAAGATCGCGCCGCCCAAGAAACACGCGGGGATTACAAGCAGGGGTTTCGCGGTTTTCAACAGCGCCTTAATCAGATGCGGCACGGCGATGCCGACAAAGGAGATTGGCCCGGCAAAAGCCGTTACGCAGGCAGACAGAATGCTGGAGAGGATCACCAGCACCACGCGGAACGCCTTGATATTTACGCCCATATTCTGCGCGTAGGCTTCGCCAAGCTGATACGCGCCAATGGGCTTAGAAAGCAGAAATACGACGATGGCGGCAAGTATGACGACCACGGCCATCACCCGCACATCCTCCCATGATACACCGGAAAAGCTCCCCCGCGACCAGTTGTGCAGATTGACGATGCTCGCGTCGTCCGCAAACGTGATGATAAAATCCGTAATTGCCGAGCAGATGTAGCCTACCATCACGCCCGCGACGATTAGCATGGACGCCCGCCGCACCTTGCGGGAAACGAGCAGCACAAAGCCCGTGGAGAGGAGCGCGCCCACAAAGGCCGCAAGAATCAGCGCCGCCGAGCCGACCGCGCGGTAACTGCCGAGCACGAGTACCATTACAATCGCCACCGTCAGCTTTGCGCCGGAGGAAATGCCGAGTACATAGGGCCCTGCAATGGGGTTATTGAAGAAGGTTTGCAGCAAAAAGCCGGACAGCGCCAGCGCGCCGCCAAGCAGGATGGCGGACAGCGTGCGCGGCAGACGAATCTTCCAGATGACATCGTCGGTGGTCGCTCCTTCGACGCGGTGAAACAGCGCACGGACCGTTTCCGCAAGCGAGGCGCGGACGCTGCCGACGCGAATGTTCAGAAACAGCAAGACAAGGAACGCCACAATCAAGATGGCGAACACAATCCAGTATCGCTTGGCTCTCATGTGCTTTGCCTGCTCCATTCCGCTCTCCCGCTACACTATTGTAGCTTATATAAAAATTCCAGTTCCATCAGCGCCGGGTCGTCGTTTGTCAGCATACGGTTAATGTCGAGTATCATCGAGCCAAGCTCTGTGGTCTCTTGAAACAGATTCTTGCCCGTACACCAGACATTGCCCGCCTGCACCGCCTGAAAGTCCGCAAGCAGGCTGTTTTTTGCAAGCAGCTCGTCCAGACTGTACAGCTCGCCGCCGATGGTGCTGTTGTAGATGATGAAGTCCGCGCTCTTGGCGGTAGCATAAAACTGCTCCATCTCCAGCGTGACCGTGGAGGTGGAGGTTTCGGGGTCGCCAAGATCGGTAAAGATGTATTCGCCGCCCGCAAGCTCGATCATCTTGGTCACATAGTCGCCGGATTTGCGGGCGACCGCATAGCCGCTGGTACTGATATAGAAGAATGCGACCGTTTTGCCGGTATCGGCGAGGGACGCCGCTTTCAGCGCTTCCTCCTGCTTTTGAAAGAGCGCGGCTGCTTCCCTCTCTTTGCCGAGCAGTGCGCCGTACAGCTTAATCCATTCCGTCCGGCCCAGCGGGTGCTTCTCTTGGCTGGATTGATCGACTAATACGGGGATGCCGAGTTCTTCGAGCTTTTCCTTGACCTCCGGCGTATGCCCGATCATCGTGGATTCGACGGCGAGCCCGCAGCCGCTTGCAAGAATCATCTCATAGTCCGGCTCACTGTACTTTCCGGCATAGCGGATTGTGCCCGCCTCCATAGCGGCCTTGGCGTTTTCGTTATACCAACCGTCCGCCTTTGTCCCCGATAGCGTGACGGTTGATAATGCGCCGAGCGCGTCGATGAGGCATAGAGCGGAGGTCGCGGCAAGATAGATGTTTGCAAGCGGTTGCTTTAGTACGACGATGTCGCGGGCAATGCCCCTTGGGACAACGCTTCCTTCCGGCACGGTCAGAAAGCGGCTGCCGTCCGCCAAGGTGACGAGTTCATAGCCGCCGTCATAATAGTCCATAGAAAACTGCGTGGCGTAGTCAAGCGCCATGTGGGATTCCGGCTCCCAACCGTTGCCAAGGCCGCTTTGGGGTTCACCGCTGCCGCAGCCGCACAGGGTTGTCAGAAACAGGAACACCAGAAAAAAGGCTACGATTCGTCTCATGCCGTTACTCCGCGGGTTTTACCGTGGCGGAATCAAAGCGCAGCGTATAGTCCACCACATGCGGCTCGCTCATGGCGACGGTCTGGGCGGATACGGGCATATCCGCGTCCAACGTCAAAGGGATGACGAACGTGGCGTTACCCTCCGCCTGCACGGGCGCGTACTGCACGCCGTCTACCTGCATCCATTCATAGAAGGGACTCGACCATACGACGGTCGCCGTCGCCTTGCCGTCTTGGACGGTGAGCGCGGTAGGCGATTCCACGCTTGCCCGGCCAGAGCCGCCGGAGAGCGTTGCTTCGATAAGGTACGTTCCGTCCTCGGGCATCCCGCCCTTGCCCGCGCAGGCTGACAGGAGAAGCAAAACGAGGAGCAGCGGAATCAAAACTTGCTTTTTCATACGAACCTCTTAAAATACAGCAAATTCTGTACGCGCAGTTTCCCACGCGTACAGAATCGCTGCGTTGTTTGGGGTTATGCCACGGGCGCTTCCATGGGTACGGCGTTGGTCACACAGACCGTATGGTCGTACCACTTGCCCTTTGTCCCGATGAGCGCAAGCGCGAAATCCTCGTCCAGCGCGGGTACGGGGATATCGAAGCCGTTGACCTCCTCCGTCGCGCCGTCGCTGTACGTGACGGTGTCAAGCGTGGGTTCGAGCAGCGCCGCGCTGTCCTTGGCCGCATCCTCCGCAACGCCTACAAACAGGTTGAGGATACTCTTGGAGGGGAGGCTGACATGGAGCGTCATCACGCCGTTTGCCACGGTCAAAACGCCTTTGTCGCCGTTGGCCTCGTTCACGCGGAACATGCTGCTGTCCGTGATAAACTCCGCGCTGTAAACGCCGTCCGCAAGCGTGGGTTTTGGCGCTTCCGTGTCTGCGGGAGGCTCCGTCACAACGGGTGCCTCCGCTACAACAGGGGCTTCCGTTGCGGCAGGCAGCGCCTCGTTTTTCGGCTGGCAGCCTACGAGCAGCACGAGCGTGAGCGCAAGCAGCAACAGACAGATTAGCTTAGCGCTGCAGTTTGCCTTCATAATCTCTTACCCGATGACCGCCTTGGTGTGCGCAACATAGAGTGCCTGCACATCGGCGAGGCTGCCGAGGCCGACAATCTGGCAGTCG